>CAMDVY010000124.1 GCA_945878745.1 Klebsiella pneumoniae
ACCTTGTAGGAGGGGTCTCCTGACCCCGATTCTCTGATTCGCGATCAGGACTTCGCTCCTACAGCTCGACCATCGGTCCTTCCTCAGTGGGCTTCATCCCAGTTATCGCCCACACCACAATCAACCACCAACGGCACACGCAAGGTCGCAGCAGCCTCCATTTCCTGCACCACCATCGTACGCAGCGGTGCTACATCGGAGGCCTCGACTTCGAACACCAATTCATCGTGCACCTGCATGATCATCGCGGCTTCCAATGATCCTCGCTGCAACTGCTGATGCACACGCAACATGGCGCGCTTGATCACATCGGCAGCGGTGCCTTGCATGGGTGCGTTGATGGCGGTGCGTTCAGCGGCTTGTCGCCGCTGCAAATTTCCGGCGTTGATTTCGGGCAGATACAGACGACGTCCAAACACCGTTTCCACGTAACCCTGATCGTGCGCAAGTCCCCGCGTTGCGTCCATATAGGCACGTACCCCTGGGTAGCGCAGGAAATATCGTTCGATGTAATCCGCCGCCAGCGAACGCGAGATTCCAAGTTGACGCGCCAGACCAAACGCAGACATCCCGTAGATCAAACCGAAGTTGATGGCTTTGGCGCTGCGTCGCTGATCGTCTGATACCGCCTGCGGCTCAACATCAAACACTTCGCCGGCTGTTGCCCGATGGATATCTAGCCCTTGCGAAAACGCTGTCAACAGCGATTCATCGCCAGACAAGTGCGCCATGATCCGCAGTTCGATCTGGGAATAGTCAGCGGCCAGGATCTTGTACCCAGGGGGTGCAATAAACGCTTGTCGTATCCGTCTTCCTTCTGCCGTGCGGATCGGGATGTTCTGCAGGTTCGGATCTGCGGAAGACAGTCTGCCTGTAGAAGCCACGGCCTGATGGTAAGACGTATGAATGCGGCCGCTGCGTGCGTTGATCTGTTGCGGCAGCTTGTCGGTGTATGTTGACTTGAGTTTGGACAGCCCGCGGTACTCCATGATCACTTTTGGCAACTCATAGTCATGCGCGAGCTCTGCCAACACGGGCTCTGCAGTACTGGGCTGACCGCCCGGTGTCTTGCGCAAAACAGGCAACTGCAGTCGTTCATACAGGACTTCCTGCAACTGCTTCGGGCTATCAAGATTGAACTCAACGCCTGCAAGGCTCATGACGTCAGCCCTGAGAATCTTTAACCGTTCTTCAATTTCACGACTTTGCTCGTTGAGAAGCTTCGCATCGACCATCGCACCTTGTCGTTCAATGCAGGAAAGAACGGGCACCAATGGCATTTCGATGTCCGAGAAAACGGACAATAGGCTAGGTATCTTGTCGAGATCGGGCTTCAGGCGTTGGTGCAGCTGCAAAGTCACGTCGGCATCTTCTGCCGCATACTCTGCTGCCTGCTCAACAGGCACCTGGTTGAACGTGAGCTGCTTTGCGCCTTTGCCTGCGACGTCTTCAAAGTGGATGGTACGCACACCCAGATACTTAAGCGCCAGATCATCCATGTTGTGTCGACTACCAACGCTGTCGAGGACATAACTCTCCAGCATGGTGTCAAACGCTATGCCCTGCATGTTCACGCCATGACGAGCCAGCACACTCAGATCGTACTTGATGTTCTGTCCGATCTTCAGAAGCTGCGGATCCTCAAGGAGAGGTCGCATACGTGCGAGAACTTGTTCACGATCCAGTTGAGCGGGAGCGCCGAGGTAGTCATGACCAACCGGCACATATGCGGCGTGTCCTGCCTCGGCAGCAAACGACAGGCCGACCAGCTCCGCCTGCATGTAGTCGAGGGACGTCGTTTCAGTATCGAAGGCAAAAACCTTCGCCTGCCGCAATCGGTCCAACCACTCGTCCAGCATTTCCAGTGTGGTGATGCATTCGTAGTGTCTTGCCACGGCCGACTCGGTTGTCGAGGCTACCATGGGCGTTTGCACTGAGGTCGCGCCCAGTTCATCAAGCCAACTTCGAAACTCGAGCTCCGTGAAGCGTTCACGAAGCGTGCCGAGATCGACTTCACCCTGGGTCAGATCATGAATACCCAAATCCAGTTCGACGTCACACTTGATCGTTGCCAGCGCTCGGGATAGCGGGAGGATGTGCAGGTTGTCACGCAGGCTCTCCCCGATCTTGCCGCTGACTTTGACAGCGTTGGCGATGAGTGCGTCCAGGGTTCCATGTTCCTGCAACCACTTCGCCGCAGTCTTGGCGCCGACCTTGGGAATCCCGGGAATGTTGTCCGACGTGTCGCCCATCAACGCCAGAAGGTCGACGATCAGCTCCGGTGGAACGCCGTATTTCTCCGTCACGCCAGCGCGATCAAGCCGGACATCTTTCATCGTATCCACCAGTGAGACATGCTCCGTCACCAGCTGTGCCATGTCCTTGTCACCGGTGGAAATGACAGTGTCGCGCTTCTCCCGCGTGGCATCTGCGGCGAGGGTCCCGATCACATCATCAGCTTCAACACCCGGAGCGACCAACAAAGGCAAGCCCATTGCCCGGATGATTTCGTGAATGGGCGCTATCTGCTGGCGAAGGGGGTCCGGCATCGATTCGCGATTGGCTTTGTACTCCGGGTAGATGTCATCGCGGAAGGTCTTGCCAGGCGCATCAAAGACCACGGCAATCGGGCTGCCCGCAAAGTCCCTGGCGAGTTTGCGCAACATGCCAATGACACCGCGGATAGCCCCTGTTGGGAATCCCGTACTGGTCGTGAGATTCGGTAGCGCAAAGTAGGCACGATAGAGGTAAGACGACCCATCAACCAGCAACAATGGCGGCTTGCCTTCCGGAGTTGTTGCTTTATCGGCAGATTGAGTCACCATTCCCTCCCGTTTCGTCATCCACTGCGCAAGATGACTCTACTACAGCGTCCTGACTTCCGCGCCGTTTGCCTCTGGGGCGTCCTGGCGCTCGCGACCTTTGCCCGACCCGTCCTGGCGGCAAATGCAGAGGACGACGGTCCGGACGTAACCATCATCGCAACCGAGTTACGAACGATCTATGAGTACCGGCAGAACGGACACCTGAGGATGATTCGAATCGTGCCCAACATTGGCAGACCTTATTATCTGGTACCTCGTGATCCAACCAAGGGATACGGTGAACTGGACCAGGCAGACATGCTGATTCCCAGCTGGGTACTGGTCGAATTTTGAACGCTTCAAGCTTGCTGAATCCACTGCTCGACCAGAATCCCGTTGATGAGGCACTGGCCCGGCACTCGGTAGGACGGTTGTTACGCTACTGGCCCGCTTCGCACGGGATCGAAAACACGAACTACTTTATTCGAACCACAGACGGCGAATTCGTATTGACGCTGATGGAGCGTGAACCCTTCGCGGGAAATGCATACTTCACAATTCTCGACACGCTCACACACGCAGGTCTGCCAGTTGCTGCACCGATCGTTGATCGTCACGGCGCCATGTCTTCGCAGGTGCAGGGAAGAACCACGATCCTGCAACGTCGGTTGCCGGGCTCTCACGTCGCACTACCGACTGAGATCCAGCTACAGGCGCTTGGACGCTTGATCGCGCGATTGCATATCGAATCGCAAGGAATCGCCTCGATGGTTCCGGCCCATCCCCGGGACCTTGGATGGATGTCCAGAACCTGCGAATCGCTGACAGCGCACATGCGTTACGCATCAGCTCGCCTGATGGAGGACTCACTGGCGACTGTGACAACACTGCTGAGACGAGAGGACGTTACCATGCTGCCAACGGGCGTCATCCACGGCGACATCTTTCGTGACAACGTTTTGTTTCAGGACGATGCGCTCTGCGGAATCATCGATTTCCATCAAGCCGCCCACGGCACGTGGTTACTCGATCTGGCGATCGCCGCCAACGACTGGTGCTGCGACGCAAGAGGACAACTCAACAGGGAAAAAGCCTACGCATTGCTCAAGGGCTATCACACGCAGCGCCCGCTGAGCCGCCAGGAATTCTGGTTTTTCTCACCCTTTCGATTGTACGCAGCGTTCATGTTCTGGCTGGCACGCCAGGAGGTCTACCAACAGGCACAACAAGGATTGCAGGTTCGATCGAAAAATCCGCGTGACATGGAGGCTATCGTCACGATGCTGCTGCGCGGATTCGATTACTTTGACGAAAGGCTCTTCGAAACTTCTCGCGTTTAGCCATAGGAGTCTGCGCGCACACTCCGCGCTCAATATCTTTCGACCATCGAGATCATCGCATCCCGGATGGTCGATGCCTTGTGCGGGAGCTTGATGAATCCTGCGTAGTGACCACGCGGATTGATGATCACGATGTTCCCGGTGTGATCAACCGTGTAACCACCCTCGCCGTCCGGTACCTTGCCAAACGCCACATTGACCTGCGTCGCGAACTTGGCGATAGACTCTCGGGTGCCATTGACGCCAACGAAGTCCGGTGAAAATGCTTTGACGTAACGGCCAAGCGTCTCTGGGTCATCCCTGTCGGGATCAACGGTTACCAGCACTACCTGCATCTGTTGTGCTACTTCCGGGACTTTTTGGACCAATTCTCGTTTGGCCACTCCCAGTTCAGCCATGGTGGTCGGACAAACATCAGGGCAATTGGTGAAACCGAAAAACAGGAGCGTCCACGCACCCGTCAGATTCTGTGTGGTAAAGCCTTCACCACTATCGGTGGTCAGCCCATCCACGATCAGCTCTCTGGGTGTCGGAAGAAGAATGACGCCCAATTCACGCAGCGCAGTTTCATCGAGGCTGGAAGTACGCAAGACCTTGAGGACAAACAACACAACAACAATCGATATCAGTGCCAGACACATCAGCACCGTCGCACGAATGGAGCCTCTGGTCACAGGATCTCGGCCAGTGTCAGATAGTGATCGGCCAGCAGGAACCCGAACAACGCCATCAGATAGACGATTGAGTAACGAAACGTTTCCATCGGTGCGCGCGGATTATTATTACGAATGAGAACAATCGCCCAGTAGAGAAACCCGCCGCCAAGTGCAAGCGCACCGAGCAGATAGAACCAACCAGTCATCTGAATCAGGTAAGGGAGGATAGTGACCAGGACCAGGATGATCGTATAGAGCAGGATATGCAGCTTGGTGAACGCGTCTCCGTGTGTGACCGGCAACATTGGAATATTCACGGATCGATACTCTTCTTTACGCTCGAGCGCGAGCGCCCAGAAGTGCGGCGGAGTCCAGGCGAAAATGATGAGGACCAGCAACATACCTTCGGCGTCCACACTATTGGTCACCGCCGTCCAGCCGAACAATGGGGGTGCTGCGCCGAACAGTCCGCCAATGACGATGTTCTGCGGTGTGGCGCGTTTGAGGAACAGGGTATAGATCAGCCCATAACCGACCCAGGATGCGAAGTTAAGCCAGGCCGTCAACGGATTAACCGCAAAATAAAGGAGTACGAAGCCGCCGACCCCCGTCACTGCCGCGAATACGATGCCTTCCTTCAAACTGACTCGACCCATCGCGACAGGCCGCTGACTGGTTCGAGACATGCGCGCATCAATCTGTGCATCGGCGAGGTGATTCACGACCGCAGCGGACCCGGCAACCAAGGCAATACCAATCGTTGCATTGATGAGCAGATCGATCGGGATCATGCCAGGCGTCGCCAGACACATGCCGACGATGGAACAAAGCAGCATGAGTGCAACCACACGTGGCTTGCACATCTCAAGATAGTCACGCCATTGCGCTGACGGGGCGGCCAGTTCGCTCACGTCGAAATTCCTTTGTACTGCTGTCGGGATTGGAAGGCGCGGAAGTTTACCGTAACCAGGGTAAGCAGTACGAGCGCGCCAACCGCGTTGTGCAGTGTGGCGATGGTCAGCGGTAACAACAGCAGGACATTGGCGATACCCAGACCAATCTGAGCGCCGATGACAATGGCCACTGCAGCAGCAAATCGACTCCCGACTTGCCACAGGCGGAACACCAGCAAACCGCCGACAAGCATGACGATCAATGCGCCAAAACGATGCACCACTTGAATGGTAACTCGTGCGTCGTTTTCCAGTTGTCCGCCCAAATAGTTCGGTCCAACCTCCTGCAGAATGTTGAACCCTTCAGTAAAGTCCATGGGTGGCAACAGTTGACCGTGGCAGGTGGGGAAGTCCCGACAGGCCAACGCCGCGTAGTTGGATGAGACCCATCCGCCCAAGGCGATCTGAAACACCACGACGATCAGCGCGAGTCGCGCTAAACCTGTTAGATCCGCCGGCACGCGCCAGGCACCACCGAAGCCTTGGCTTTGGCGCAGATACAACAACCAGAGTAGAGACAGCGTGGTAAAACCACCGAGCAGATGAGCCGTTACCACTTGCGGCCAGAGCTTGAGGGTGACGGTCCAGGCTCCGAAGGCTCCCTGCAGAATGACCATCGCCAACAGCGCGATCGGCAGTTTGAGCGGGGGAGGTTGGGGTTCACGTTGTCCAATCGCAAAAAGGACAGTCATCACCACAATTACAAACCCAAGTGTCATCGCAAAATATCGATGCACCATCTCGGGCCACGCTCGGTGCGCTTCGACAGGTGCGTGTGGAAACCGTTCCTCGGCAATCGCAATGTGCTCATCCGAGCTGGGGACCACAAGGAACCCATAACAGCCCGGCCAGTCTGGGCATCCAAGACCGGCGTCAACCAAGCGAGTCCAGGCACCCAGCACAACCACGACGCCGGCCAGGAAGAACGCGAACAGAGTCAGTCGTTTACGCATCATCAACCGATTTGAGAGAGTCTAAGAAGTCGCTTCAGGTCATCCAGCACCGGCTTTGGCGGTGTTGTCGGGGGATACCAGAAAACGAGGTTACCGAGGGGATCGACAATGTACACACCGGGTTTCAAAGTGGCTGGCGCCTGGCGTAGTTCGACCTTATCCATTTCTTCCGGAGTTACCACTCCCGATGTTCCATCTCTGGTGAGCAACGCCCGAGTGACCCGGTTAGCTTCCTTGTTCAGCAACGTATGAAGCGCTCGAAGGTCGTGCATGGTCTTCGCGCAGTCCGCTTCACACGTCTCCACCACCATCCACAGCCACCACTTTTCCTTGGTGTCGAGCGCCCCTTTTTGATCCGGCCAATTCAGATCGACTACTTGCATCGATGGGTCGACAAACTCACCTTTGTTGGTGGTGCCCCAGGACATTCCTCCACGGGCGCCAAGAAACAATAACCAGGCAAGCCCCAGTGTTGCGAACGATATCCCGAACAACGTCACCAGCTGGCGGCGACCTCTTTTTGTTGCAACTTCATCCATCGCTCTTGACCCTCTCATTACCGCGTCTGTACACCACGATCCATCCGATAATCAGCACCACGCCTAACCCAAACCATTGAACGGCATACCCGATGTGTCTCTCACGGCCAAATTCTAAATCGGTTGGCGCGGCCCGGAACACGCCTGGAGAGCCAGCTTCCAATCGCATCTCAATCGGCAGCGCGTCGCTTCTCTTCGCCATCTGATCAATATCGCGCCGCTGCACCCGAATTTTTTCGCCTGCCGGCCAATCATCAGAGCCCAGTATTGGCTGCATACCCATCTGCGGCCAAACCAGGACGACGATTTCCACCACTCCTGTTGGTGTCTCGACGTCAGGTAACTGGTTCCGTGTGGCCGATGCGGCGATCCATCCTCGATTCACAATGTATCGCTTGCCTGCTTGAGTGATGAACAGTTGCAAAACCCAGTAACCAACCTGACCTTGCATCACCTGATTATCAATCAGGTATTGATGGGGGCCGAATTCGCCTTTTAGAGCCAGTCTGGAAAAGGCTTCAACTTCGCTCCCTCGTTTGTGCACGGGTGATCCGAGTTGATCAAAGTATGCCGTTTCGAGTGCTTCCTTTTCGTCAGCGCGGTTCAACTGCCACAAACCGAGAGAGACAACCGTCGGAAACATCAATAAGACAAAAACCGTGAGCGCCCTTGGCACCCGTGCCACTAAATCATCTCGGTGCTAGAGTACGTCATGCTCAAAATCATCATCGTCGTTCTATTCAT
>CAMDVY010000125.1 GCA_945878745.1 Klebsiella pneumoniae
CTTTGAACTCGATATTGAGTCGAGGATCAAATTCCTGCGCCTTCACCCAGGCCTCAAGTTCTTTCACGACGGTATCGGCCAGCACCCCGGGCGCGACGTTGGCGCGAATGTACTCTACCGGGACACCGTCCATGCGTTGCGTGGTGTCGACGTTGGGCGCAGGTTCCTTGGTGACGAAGTTGGAAATGGGTACCAGGCCATTGCGTGTGGTAATGCGCAGGTCATCCAGCGCGTTGATGCCTCGGTACTCCGCTGGATAGCGGACACGAATGTCCACAGCGTCGTCGGCCTTCTCGGGTCGGTATTCACCAACCATCACTCCATTGGTAATGAGCTGGACGGCAACGCCCACCTGCGATACATCGGCGCCGTACAACGCCGCTTGCGCTCGATCGACCGTCAGACGCCACTCGATGCCCGGAACCGAGCGAGTGTCATCGATATCCCGGACATCCGGCATGTTCGCCTTGATGTGTGCGATGACCTGGTTCAGCGCGGGCTCAAGGAGGCTGCGCGTGTGGGAAGCAAACTCGATCTGAATCGGTTTGCCCTGGCCGGGACCCTGTTCCATCTCCTGAATTTCGACGGTGATGCCAGCCAGCGTCGCGGTTCGTTGACGAATATCCTCGAAGACCTGGGAGCCGGTCCGATCCAGGTACTTCTGTTCCTGCAGCTCGATGAACATCTGTCCGATCCGGTCGAACCCGTTGCGAGATGGCCCGCCGAGTTCCAGGGTCTGTGTGTTCGAGCTCAGCACGCCTTTCACCTGCAGGACTTCCTGCTCAACTTCCTTGACCAGCTGGTTGATTTCGTCGGCCGCCAGGTTGCCACGGGCACGGACGGTGACGATGCCGAACTGTGGTTCGGAGTCCGACATGAACATCATGCCCTTGCCGTACTGGCCGTAGGCCCAGAAAGACCCGATCAGGGTAGCGACTGCAATGGTCAGAGTAACTCCCGCATATCGGGCAGCACGAGCGAGGAAACGGGCGTACATGCCGGTGAAGCCGGAGAGCTGCGTCGGGTCGCCATCCTCCAGTGTCTGGAGCGCTTTCAAGGCATGCTCATCGCGAGCACTGGCCTTGCCAAACAAGGCACCCAACACCGGACCAAACACCAGCGCGTACAGCAGCGATCCGCACAACACAGCAAACACGGTCACTGGCAGATAGCGCATGAACTGCCCGGAAATGCCAGGCCAGAACATCAATGGCAGAAAGGCGGCGAGCGTAGTCGCGGTTGACGCAACCACGGGCCAGAACATCCGTTTGGCAGCGAGCGTGTAGGCACTGCGGGGGCTGTAACCTTCAACCATTTTTCGGTCGGCGTACTCGGTGACGACGATCGCGCCATCGATGAGCATGCCGAGGCCGAGCAGCATTCCGAACATCACCATGAAATTGAAGGTGTAGCCGAGCATGTGCAGAAAGATGAGCGCGAACAGAAAGGAAACGGGAATGCCAAGCCCGACAATGATACCGCTGCGAAAACCTGTGGCCGCAACGACCACAATCATGACCAGCGCCAGGGAGGAGAGAATGTTGCCCTCGAGCTCACTGACCTGGTTCTGGGCAAACGGCGCCTGATCCTGGGTATAAAACAGCCGGACCTTGGGAGGCATGGTCTTGCGAAAATCTTCGACGATCTTCTTCGCAGCAGCCACCGTGTCGATGATGTTGGCTTCGTTGCGCTTGACGAGCTCGAGGGTAATGGCATCACGTCCGTTCACGCGAGCGTAGCGGGTTCGGTCCTTGAATGTGCGGTGGACAGTTGCGACATCGCGCAGTGTGACGACGACACCATCGCTGGTCTTGATGGGCAGATCGAACAGATCCTGTGCTTCCTCGATGACACTGGGGACCTTCACGGAAAAGCGGCCCGCGCCGGTATCCAGGCTGCCAGCAGGTATCAGGCGATTGTTGCGCATGATGGTGGTCATGAGTTCTTCGCCGGAAATCTGGTACGACTCGAGGGCCTGCGGATCGATGATGGCCTCAAGAAGTTCTTCGCGATGACCCAACAGGTTGACTTCGCGAACATCGGAGATTGATTCGAGCCGGTCCCGCAAATCGATGGCCAGGTTGTAGACCATGCGCTCGGGAATGCCCTCGGAAACCAGATTGACCTGCAGCAGAGGAAAATCGTCGGTGGAGGCCTCGTTGATGATGGGCTCTTCGGTGGTATTTGGCAGTTTCGGCTTGGCACGATCAACTGCTTCACGGACATCCGTGAGCGCCCGGTCGAGGTCGTAGTCAGCATCGAACTCGACCATGACCGATGCACCGCCTTCGAAGGCATAGGCATTGAGCTCTTCGACACCTTCAACGGCGCGGATTTCCACTTCCATCGGCATGACCAGCATGCGCTCGGCGTCTTCTGGTGAGATACCCTGGTGGATCAGACTGATGATGAAAAACGGAACCCGTATGTGGGGGTCGTTTTCGATCGGCATGGCGCTGCGTGCAAAGAGGCCAGCGATGACGATCATCACCAGTGCGAGGAGTGTCGTTCGGGTGCGATTGATGGCCGCTTCGATGAAAGAGTTCATGCGGCTTTACCGATGTTCAGGGCACTGGCGGTGATTGTTGTCACGTCTGCTGCATCCGGGACCTTGGCGGGTGGGTTCTCCGGGTTTGAGCTGGTCTCTCCGGACTGAGCTGGCATGCCACTGGAAGGTTCGAATACAGGGTCGACCTGCTCACCAGGCACAACCAGCTCCTGACCGGTCGTGATCACTGTGGCGCGCTCCGGCAGCCCTGCGAGCCAGATGCCATCACGATCCTGTTGCAGGATGTCGACGATGGTGAACTCAACACGATTGTCGTCATCGAGAATCCGGATGCCCGTCTCGCCAGCGTCGTTCAGACCGAGCAGGGCAGGAGAGAGTTTGTGCGCGCGGGTGTCTCCCATCGGAATATCGATCTCGGCGGTGATACCGCTGCGCAGGGCCAGATCGTCGTTGGCTACCTGGACTTCAAAAGGATAGGTGCGCGTCGACTCATTGCTCTGCTGACCGACAAACGTGAGTTTGCCTGTTACGGTTCGTCCATCGATCAGTCGGCCAACCACTTCAGATCCGAGTGTCAGGCCCAGCACATTTTTTTCCGCCACTGCACCCATGAGCAGCATCGGATCGAGATCAACGACCGTTGCACAGGCGGCACCTGGGTTGAGGTAGTCACCAATCTCGGCATGGATATCGTCGACCAAACCTGCAAAAGGAGCGCGGATGGACGTTCGATTCACTTCCAGATCGGTACGCTTGACGCTCGCTTCCGCGGATGCCAGACGGGCTTTCGCAGCGGCGATTGCAGAGTCTGAAACCAGCCCTCGCGTCTGTAATTTGACTGCGCCATCGAAGTCGATTTGTGCCTGATTGAGGGCTTCGTTGGCTTCCGATTGGGCGGCATCACGGTCATCCAGGCTGATCCGGCACAGCAAGTCTCCAGCCGCTACCCGCGAGCCTCGTTCGATGGGCCGGTCGACGATCTTGCCCGCGGTTTCAGCCTTGACCATCACCGTCCGCTTGTTTTCGGTGCGCCCGCGAATGATCAGTTTCCTCGTGAAGTCCTGTGCTTCGAAGATGCGGGCACGGACGCGGGTTGGTTCTTTGTCGTCTTCTACCGCGTCGGCAAGTTCGTTGGCCTGGGCGATGGACTCCGGAGGGGCAACATCGTCATCTCTCCCAAGCATGCCGCTGAGGAGCCAGGTGATGAGACCAAGAGCGATAACCAGGGCAGTGATATACGTACCGCGCATCAAGAACTTCCTCGGAGCAGGCAGCAGGACAGGTCGGCGCACAAAGTGCTACCAAACGTAACAACGTAGGTTAGCAGCGGGAGCGGGATCGGGCTAGGAACATTTCCCGATTTTTGGCCGAGGCAGGTCTCTTCTGGAGGGGCGGGATTGGTTGATAGGCAGTTTGAGGAGCGATCTCTGGATCGTGAGCCGAAGATCGGGGTCGGGAGACCCCTCCTACAGGGCTCGGTCTGAAGCGAAGATCGGGGTCAGGAGACCCCTCCTACAGGCAGAGGTCCCGTGTAGGAGCGGTCTCCAGACCGCGATATCGATTCCATTCGTAATTTCCATTCGTAATGAGGATGTCTCCTTAAGAGCAGTCTCCCGACCGCGATATCAGTTTCACTCGCAATCAGGAGATCTCCCACGGGCAAAAAAACAGCCAGCGCCTCAGGCCTTGGCGGAAGGTCTCGCTGCCATGCGATCAAACCACGGTTTGATGTTGGCCAGGCTCTCATCGAAGGGTTGTCCGACGTTCTTGCCAAAGGCGAGGAAGCAGAACAACAGGATGTCGGCCAGGGTCAGCGTGTCACCCGCGATGAACTGTCGACCGGCAATCAGGCCGTTGAGCCATGCCAGCTTTTCTCGCGCGATTTTTTTCAGCCCGTCTGCGGCCTCAGGAATGGTCACCATTCGATCCTTGAAGATCGGCATGCCTTCCGCAAAGCGGAAGCCGTTACCCATGGTTTCGCAGATGTTCAGATCGATGCGACGAACCCACATGCGGGTATTCGCGCGCTCCTCGGCAGTAGCGCCGATCAAGGACGCGCCGGGACCCACTTCGTCGAGGTATTCGCAGATGGCGGTGATCTCGGCGAGGTACTGGCCGTTATCCAGCTGCAGGCATGGCAGTTGCCCGGCGGGGTTCAACTTCAGGTACTCCGCCTTTCTGTTTTCCGCACCCATGATGTCGACCGTCACCTTGTCGAGGGTCATGCCCTTTTCGGCGGCAAACATGCGAACGACAGCCGGGTTTGGACCGACGGAATCATAGAGTTTCATAGGTTCTCCTTTGGTTTGGGTGGCGGTTCCTACCACTCGCCAGTGTTGGGCATGCTGGCCCAGGGTTCTGCCGGTGGCAGTGCAGCACCATGCTGCAACAGTTCGATAGACACGTTGTCGGGTGAGCGCACGAAGGCCATTCGTCCATCGCGCGGAGGTCGGTTGATCGTCACGCCGTGATCGAGCAGGCGCTGGCAGGTTGCGTAGATGTCTTCCACCGCATAGGCAAGATGGCCGAAGTTGCGTCCACCCTTCAAAACCTCTGGATCGTAGTTGTAGGTCAGCTCGACCTGGGACGATTCATCGCCAGAAGGCGCGAGAAAGACCAGGGTGAAACGACCCGCGGGGTTGTCGATGCGCCGGAGTTCAATCAAGCCGAGCTTGTTGCAATAGAAGTCGACAGACGCTTCCAGGTCTGTCACGCGAACCATCGTGTGGAGGTACTTCATGGATAAAGTCGGGTGTGGGCTGGGCCGAGAGGTTAACCCGACTACGGGGCGATACCAAGTTCAGGCGGGTTTACGCGGCTACACCCGGGGTGTCAGGACAATGCGATGAAGACAATCACACCAGCCAGAGTCAGCAGTGCGCTTACCAGTAATGCGCTTTCCCCGCGGGAAAGTCGATCATCCCGGCGTGTGGTCCTGGTGGAGGCAACCGGTGCGTCAAATGGGGTTGGATGCTGGTCTGGCGTCATGGCTTGAGAGGTATCTGGATGCCAACGAGGAGTTGGAGATCGGCTCCTGGGGTTCAGTGTTTCTGGTGCAGGTTTCTGAGTTGCTCGGCGCGCTGTTCGATGCTCTTTCGATAGGCCGCAGCGACCGAACGGGACATCCGTCGTCCGTTGTCTCGTCGTGAACGAAATTCGTCCTCGAGTCTGCGAATCTCTTCAGCCAATAGATCCTGATGGTTTTCAGTGGTCATCGTTACTGCTGACACCTCTCCAGATTCCCTGTATTGGTTCCTTGTTCGAGCCTCGCCGCCCGGTCGACTTTCAAATCCTGGCTCGGCGGGCCGGTGACTCTTTGCCTGGCTGCAAAAGTAAAGCAGCCAAGCCTTCCCGCAGGTGAACGGATTGTAAACATAATGTGCTCCGGGTTGACCGTGGTGTGATGAGGTTGCCGACCGGGTCACGCGGCTTGTACGCTGCGGGCGAAGGATTTCAGGAAAAGACAGCCATGCGAGTTTCATTCTCGACCCGGATTGTGATTCTGTTCTCGATACTGGCAGGGCTCAGCGGGTGCGTGACCAACCCGGTGACTGGCAAGAACGAAGTTGGGTTCATCAGCACCGAAAAGCAGATCGACATCGGCCGCAAGAACTACATCCCGGCCCAGCAGATGCAAGGCGGTCAATACAAGGTCGATCCTGATCTGACGGAGTACCTGACCTCGGTAGGGCGCAAACTTGCCGCGCAGAGTGGCGCCGATCTGCCCTATGAATTTGTCGTACTCAATAATTCCGTGCCTAACGCCTGGGCGATGCCAGGAGGCAAGATCGCGGTGAATCGTGGTCTGCTGACGGAACTCACGAATGAGGCAGAACTGGCTGCCGTGGTAGGACACGAGATCACGCATGCTGCGGCTCGTCATGGGGCCAAGGGCATCGAACGTGGTGTGTTGTTGCAGGGTGCCTTGATTGCAGCAGCAATTGGTACACGCAATCAGGAGTATGCGGGCGCGTTGCTGGCCGGTGGGCAGCTTGCAGCAGGTCTTGTCACCCAGAAATTCGGACGTGATGCTGAGCGCGAATCGGACTACTACGGCACGCAGTTCATGGCCAAGGCGGGCTACGACCCGGAGGCTGCAGTGGCATTGCAACAAACGTTTGTACGCTTGTCTGAGGGCAAGAAACCAGGTTGGGTGCAGGGCCTGTTCGCCAGTCATCCGGCATCCCAGGAGCGTGTCGAGAACAATCGGGTGCGAGTCGCTGAACTGCGCAGTCAAGGTTACACGGGTGGTGAGCTTGGTGCAGACCGATACCAGCGGGCGATTGCGCGTATTCGTCAAGATGCACCGGCATATGCCGCCTATGATGCTGCCCGCAAGGCGCTGCAGGAAAAGTCGACGGATGCGGCACTCAAGGAAGTAGACAAGGCGATCGCGCTGCAACCCGCCGAAGCACAGTTTTATGGTTTGAAAGGTGACATCAGACGAATGCAGGGCAAGCACAGCGACGCTCTGCGTTTGTACGACCAGGCCATCGCGCGGGATGACGCCTTCTTCTCCTACCTGATCGGGCGAGGGGTGAGCCGTGCAAAGCTTAAGCAGCGTGCACCGGCCAAGGAGGACTTTACGGCGTCATTGAAGCTGCTCCCGACTGCGGTTGCCTACAACGAACTTGGCAAGATTGCCGAAGCGGATGGTAATCAGGACGAGGCGGTCCGTTATTACGCAGCGGCTTCAAAAGCCCAGGATGAAACCGGCCAGACTGCGTTCGCAAGTTTGTTGAGGCTTGACTTGCCTCGTCAACCGGCGAAGTACGTGAAGTCAGAGTTGATCAGTGATGACAACGGCAAGCTGTTCCTGCAGGTCAGTAACGGCACACCGGCAAATCTATCCGGTGTGCGGGTACAGGTGGCGCTGCGCTGGGCGGCAGCGGGAGACGAGTCCTTTACGGTAGATTTCGACGCAGTGCCGGCAGGCAAAGCCGTGGTGCGCGAGATTCCGCTGCGTGATGAGGCGCTGGTGGCGGGGCAGGCTACGACGATTGCTGCCAACACGCGGTGATCGGCTCGGGCCAATTGCTGGACTGAGGCAAGCGCTGTCTGCGCTGGTGGGCAATGTTGTGCGAGTCGGCCAACCCTGGTCGCTGCTGGCACGGTCTGTGTCAGGTCCACGTGTGTGATGGTGTATTTTTTCGTTCAGTTGCCGAGGGGCGGATCAGCGAGTACAAGACTTTCAGGTGAACGAGGGTAGAGGCGGCAAAGGAACGGAGTCAGGATCGCTCAGTAGTCACGTCTCGTCGGGCGTCAATCGCTGGATACGCACTTGCTCCACCTTGTAGGGTGACGCTTCGACTACCTCGAACTGGAGGTCTCCATAGCGGAAGTTGTCGCCTACCGAGGGAATGTTGT
This sequence comes from Klebsiella pneumoniae, assembly GCA_945878745.1. Classification (GTDB taxonomy): domain Bacteria; phylum Pseudomonadota; class Gammaproteobacteria; order Pseudomonadales; family Azotimanducaceae; genus SYFY01. The sequence goes on from CAMDVY010000125.1 coordinate 7,877, forward strand.
CGCTCTGAGCCAGCAGCAGGCCAGCCAGCGTCAAGTACTCATCGTCC
>CAMDVY010000126.1 GCA_945878745.1 Klebsiella pneumoniae
GGATCGTCGAAGCCCGCATATCGACAGCCACCAGTTTTCCCCACGGCGGTTGGGTACACGGCAAACCGAGCGGCGACAGAAAAATACGACGCGCCATGACGTACGGCGTCCCCTGCATACGCGCCAGATCCCAGTCGTCGAGTTCGCCGGCGTCGACCAACTGCTGCGCCGATTCACGGGGTATCAGTTTCACGAGCCCCGGCAGCTGGTTGACGTTAGCGATGGCAATCTGTCGGTCAGGATCGATGGCAACGCCGCCCCAGTTGATGCCACCCCCCCAGCCGGGATTCATGATCGAACCCTTCAGCGACGGTGGAGTGAAGATGCCCTCCGTGCGCATGCTTGTGATCACGTTTTCACAGGCCAGCTTGTCAAAATAGACCACCCCGAAGGCGTCCTGCACGCTCAGCGCTTTTTGCGAAGCCAGCGGTGGGATCAACGAAAAAGGCTGCGTGGGTGACAATCGTTCGCCGGGCACATCAGACACAGGCACTGCCCGCTCTTCCATACCGTGAATCGGCACACCATTGTCGCGCCGAAAGCTGAACAACATACCGGTCTTGGTGGCAACGACGACGGCAGGCACTTTGACGCCCTTGACGTCCAGATCCACCAACACGGGTTGGGCGGGTATGTCGTAGTCCCACACATCGTGGTGTACGGTTTGCTGGTGCCATACCACACTGCCCGTCTGCGCATTCAGAGCGACAATGGAATTCGCATATCGGTTGTCGCCTAAACGTTCGCCACCATAAAAATCCGGGCTGGGTGATGAGGTCGGGACGAACACCAGATCAAGATCCGCATCGACTGACAAAGGTGCCCACGCATTGGCCGCGCCAGTCCGACTGGCACTGTTGCCTTCCCAGGTTGAACTCGCCGGATCATCGGCCTGTCTAGGTATCGGATCGAACCGCCAGACCTCAAGTCCGGTTCGTGCGTTGATCGCTCGCACCACCCCACGCTCCAGCGACACCGCACGGTTGTCGCCAATCGCCGAGCCGACAATGATCAGATCATCGAACACGACGGGCGGTGAGGTAATCCCGTAGTCCCCGATTTCGAGTTCAACATCCGCCTTCTCGGGCAGCGCGCTCGCACGCAGATCAAGAATACCTTGCTGACCAAAGTCCAGGCACGGCTTGCCCGTCAGCGCATCCATTGCAGCCAGGGTTCCCGCTCGTGTCGGCAGGAATACCCGATGCAAACAAGGACCATCACCCGTGTTTGTATCGTCATGCCACAACGTGACGCCTCGCGACGCATGCTCGGAATAGTCCGTATCCTGTTTTGGGATCCTGGCGTCGAAGCGCCAGAGCTCTTTGCCGGTTACCGCATCAACAGCAAAGGCAAGACCACCACTGGTGCTGAAAAAGAGCGATTTGTTCCAGAGTATCGGCGATGTCTGGAAACTGTATTCCTTGTTTTCAAAGCCTTCACCCAGATCACCCGTATTGAAGGTCCACGCTTCGACAAGGGAGTGCACGTTGGCGGGCGTGATCTGTTGCAGGGCGACATGTTTAGTGCCGCCGATTCCGCCATAGGTTTCCTGGGCGATGCCCGAATTAGCAGCGATCACCAGAGACAGCAGTAGCACACTTCGTATGACTGGGGCGGGTTCCCGTCGAGCCAGGAACCCGCGGTTCACGCTTTCACCGCTCTGCTGGCAGCGGTCTGATACCCGGAATACCTCGGCTGATCGATCGCGACCTGATTCACCACCGTTTGCCGCAGATGATCAGTGAGCGCCTTGTTGTCGAGGTTGATCGTCCCCGCACGCAGTCGCTCTGTCAGCGCACTGCGCAACTCCAGAAGCGTTCCCGACCGACCCAGCAATACCTGCAATCGCGACAGTTCCTCTGCGCGATGTCGTGACCCGGTAGCCAGATCCCGCAGCACGATATCGAGTGAATTGCCGGCGACGCGAGCCAGGAAGTTGGTGCGCCCCTGCGTGGTCTTCATCACGTCACCATGCAGGAAATCACGGACACTGCCGAGCAGTTCATCGAGTCGAGGCATGTCACCGTCATTGGTCGGCGTCCCTTCCAGCAAACGCACCGGACCGGGTATCAGCAGGTTCACGCAGTCCACCTGGCACTCCGACGAACGACGCCCGATACCGGGCCGCTCAACCGTCTTGTCAGGACCGGATCGATAATGTTCAGCCATGCCGAGGCAACCGATGGCCCACCAGAACGAACCAAACACTTCCCAGAATTTCACATGTTGTGGATCAACGGGTTTGCCGGTGACACTCTCATAACCGGCAAACAGATCCTGGTATTCACCAAACCCACCCACGGGCAATTCGGTGCGACCGAATCGCCACGAGTTTGTGCAGATCCAACCGAGGTCACGCATCGGGTCGCCGATATGCGCCACCTCCCAATCGAGCACCGCAACGATTCCGTTCGGATTGAACATGATGTTGCCGTTGCGAAAATCGTTGTGCACCAGCGTGGCTTGCGTGGTTTCAGGCAGATGTGTGAGCAACCAGCGGGCCGCATAGTCGATCATCGGTTGCGGCGTACCCAGCAGCTTGTAACGATCCCAGGTCTGGAGCACAAACTCCTCAGCCGTCAGACGTCCAAGGCGATCTGACAAGCCGGTGGTTACCACATCAACACTGTGGATGCGCGCCAGCGCTTGACCGCACAGAAAGGCCAGGCGGGGTCGAATGCCATCAAATTCCGGCGCCTTGACGACTCGCGCGCCGAGGGCTTCGCCTTCGAGCCACTCCATGATGAAGCCGTCACCGAGACCATCCGCGTCCGTCAGCACATGGCGAACCTGTGGTTCAGGCACACCCGCTTCCCGCGCGACCTGCATCAACAGGGCTTCTGTTGCCAGCCCCGGATGCTGGGCCACCGTTTCCACCTTGATGCCACCGGGTGCGCGGCGCATGCAGAGTTTCTGCTCACCGGCATCAGTGGTTATGACGATGCGATAGGTTTCCTGGCTCGCGCCTCCCGACAAGCGTTCACACGTGACCAGATCGCGGAACTCCGCGATCTCTCGGGCCAGTACAGTTTTCAGGAGTGACTGGAATTCACTCATGCACACCCCTCTGTAACCGATAGTTGCCGATAAAAGCCGGTTGATCTCACCGACACACGTAGGAGCGATCTCCTGATCGCGATCTTCCGAAAGAACGATTTCCCAACCGCGAATTCAATCGCGGTCGGGAGACCGCTCCTACAACAACCCCAGATTGTCGGGGTCATCGGAAATCCCGGCCAGGAGACCCGTCCCGCGTCGGTTATTCCCTGACGCCCTTTATTCCCTGACGCCCTTCGGAGCCCGCTGCTTCATGAAACCGAACATGTAACCCGCGATCCGACGCATCTGGATTTCTTCCGAGCCTTCTGTAATGCGATAACGGCGGTGGTGGCGATAGATATGCTCGAATGGCTTGTGTCGTGAATAACCCAGGCCTCCATGCACCTGCATCGCGCGGTCGGCGGCTTCACAGCACAGCCGGTTCGCCCAGTAGTTGCACATGGAAACCTTGTCCGACACCGTGAAGGCACCATAGGTGTCCATCTGCCAGGCGGTCTTGTGGATGAGCGCGCGAATCATGTCGCATTGAGTCTGCAGTTCGACGAGGGGGAACTGGATCGCCTGGTTGGTCGACAGCGGCTTGCCAAATGGCTTGCGATTCTTCGCGTACTCGACGCTTTCGTTGATACAGAACTGGGCAGCGCCGAGGCTTGAAGCGGCCTGGCGAATGCGGTTTTCATTGAAAAAATGCTGGACGATCTGCAGACCACGCCCTTCACCGCCGAAGATCGACGTATGCGGCACCCGCACATCTTTCAGAGAGATGCGGCCATGGTCGGTGGGCATGTTGAAGGTCCACAGCATCTCTTCGACCTTGAAGCCTTCGGCATTGGTAGGCGTCAGGAACGCCGTGATGCCTTCGCCATCACCCGGCTTGCCACTCGTGCGCGCCATGATCATGTCGTACTTGGCCTTGTGAATGCCGGTGTTCCAGGTCTTGGCGCCATTGATCACCCACTCGTCGCCCTCCTTGTAGGCATTGGTTTCCATGTGCGTAGCATCGGAACCGTGGTCTGGCTCGGTGATGCCAAACGCAAATCCTCGTCGACCTTCTGCCAGATCTTCAATCCACTCCTTTTTCTGCGCTTCTGTTCCATAAAGGATCATCAGCATCAGCCCGACGTTGTTGCCGACGATGGAGTGTTCGTTCTGCAGGTCGTTGTGCAGCCCCAGCCCCTTGCTGGCGAAGTGCTCCCGAATGACCGCCATGTCGAGGTTGCTGCCGGCCTTGCCGCCGTACTCCACCGGTTGTGCATACCGATAGTGGCCAGCCTTGTCGGCAATGCGCTTGACCCGATGCAGCAGCGCTTCCCAGTCTTCAGTGGGCAAGCCGCCCTTGTCCCAGTCGGTGCGCGCATCTTCCCGTCGATGATCGAAGAACCGCATGTTGTCGTCGGAGTTTTCGATCGGCTTGATTTCGCGTTCGATAAATTCATCCAGTTCCTTCAGGTAGTTCTGAAGTTTTTCCGGAATATCAAAGTTCATGTCCATCCCCCAGTAAATTGAACCCGCATGATAGGGCGAGCCCGGCAAGTTTGACCAGTCGTTGTGGGGGATCCTCCCGCAATCGCCCTTGCGCGAAACCGCCCGAGAGGCAAGCATGGACGATATTCACGCAGGAGCAGGTCGCCCTTGAGCCTGGGCATCGAGAGCAAGCGTTATGTGCTGATCGGCATCGGCGTCCTGAGCCTTGCGCTTGGGCTCGTTGGCATCGTGGTGCCATTGCTGCCGACCACGCCGTTCCTCCTGCTGTCCGCGATCTGTTTTGCCAAAAGTTCACCGCGTTTGCATGCATGGCTCATCGATCACCCGCGACTTGGCCCCCCCATCCGGGCCTGGCAACAACATCACGCCATCTCGCGCACTGCGAAATTAATGGGCAGTGTCAGCATGGGCATCGTTCTGTTGGCGGGATGGTGGGCAGGTTTGCCCGCCTGGATCCTCTGGCTCCAGGCCATCGCACTGCTGGGTGTGTCGCTCTTTTTGTGGACCAGACCCGAACCACCCGACCAGCGGTGAGTACAGCCTCCTGTCAAATTCCCGGTTCCGCGATTGCGACGCGTTGACCCCTCCTCTACCCTCGCCTTTTCCCATCAGGTTGAGACCGAAGTGTTTGAACACCCCGCTCGTCGTCGCATCTTTCTCATGCGTCATGCTGAGGCCGCTTACGTCAATGCCGACGGCAGCATGGTGCCGGATGAACGCATCGTGCCGCTGACGGCACGTGGACGAACGCAGGCGGCCAGACAGTCGGAAGCCTTGAACTCGATCCACTTCGATCGCGCCATCTGTTCATCATTGCCACGCACTCAGGAGACGGCGCGCATCGTGCTCGGTGATCGCCAGGGCATCACGCTCGAACCCATCACCGCGCTGGAAGAAGTGAAACCCGGCTGGCAGAACGTCATCGAGACCCTCTCGCCAGACGAAAAGCGTGACTGGGTAGCTCGCATCGCGAATCCATGGATCGATGCGCACGATCCAAACGCACGTTTCATCGGCGGCGAAACCTTTGGCGATTTCGAAGCGCGAGTGCTCCCGGCCTGGGCGAAGGTACTGGCGGACGATTCGTGGACCAGTTTGTTGGCGGTGCTGCACGGCGCCGTCAACCGCCTGCTCATCCATCACATGATGCTGATGCCGTGGGGCAGCGTCGGTATCGAACAGGACAATGCCTGCATCAACGTCATCGATGTGGATACCGCGCCCCGACATCGTGTCATCCTGCGTATGTTGAACTTCACCAGCTACAACCCGGCGAAAGAAGGACCGTGGCTCACGACCATGGAGGAAGCTGCAGCGAGGATCGCGAAAAACATGACAGGGGATTGATCCGAACCCTAGCCCGCGGGAGCATCGGCAATACGATATGGGTACCCATATGAAAACCACCATCGACATCGCCGACCCGCTACTCAATCAAGCCAAGAAACTCGCAGCCCGCGAAGGGACGACGCTGAAGGTCATCGTTGAACGAGGCTTGCAGCAGGTACTGCGCGAACGGAAATCGCGAGCCAGGTTTGTGCTGAAGGATGCAAGTGTCGACGGCAAGGGTCTGCGGCCCGACGCTCGCAGATTGAGTTGGGATCAGATCCGTGACCTGTCCTACGAAGGACGTAACGGTTGATCGCGGTTTAGTGACGCGCGCACACCCGAATCTGCAACGTCTGCGGTGGTTCAACCTGCTCCTGGATCTGCGACTCTATGGTCCATTCGCGATCATCTACTTCGCCGAAGTGACCGGTTCATATGCCCTGGGCATGAGCGTTTTCGCAACAACCCAACTCACCAGCGCGCTATTGGAAGTGCCGACCGGAGTTCTGTCCGATCGAGCAGGGCGGCGGATGACGATGATCTCCGGCGCCTTTCTGTCGGTGCTTGCGATCTGCGCTTATTCAGTCGCTTCGGGTGAGCTGCTGCTGTTCGTCGGTGCAGTACTCGAGGGGACGTCCAGAGCCCTGTTTTCAGGCAACAACGCGGCGTTGCTGCACGACTCGCTGGCGGAAGATGGCATGGAAGCCAACTATCACCATCATTTTGGTCAAATAAGCTCGATGTCGCAGGCGGGGCTTGCCATTGGTGCCCTGCTCGGCGGCATCATCGGTTACTGGTCGCTGATCTGGGTCTTCTGGTTGAGCGTGATTCCACAGCTGGCGGCCTGGATCATCAGCCTGGGGATGCAAGAGCCGCGTCGGGCCCTGGGGCCCCGGTCATATGGATTTGGACACGTCTGGATAGCCATCAGGCACATCGCCCATACCCCCAGGCTTGCCTGGTTAACCGTTGCACAGTCAGTGTCGTTTGGTTTTGGCGAAGCAAATTTTCAGTTTGTTACAGCGTTCCATCGAACGCTGTGGCCAATCTGGGCGATCGGCGCACTGCGCACCGCGGCACATGGTCTGGCCGCCTTGAGCTTCTGGTTTGCAGGTCCCGTCATTGATCGCTTCTCGCATCTTCGTGTGCTGATTGTCGGCAGCACGCTCGGACAGCTCTTCCATCTGCTGGGTTTGTGGCTGGCGAACCTCTGGTCGCCGGCCATCATGACCATCCCTTCACTGCTCTACGGGCTCAACCAGACAGCCAAGAGCCATCTCTTGCAACAGGACTTCACGGATGAACAGCGGGCAACACTCGGATCTGTGGTCTCCTTTGCGGGTTCGCTGGTGTTTGTCGTCGCGGCGATCGGCGCCGGGATGATCGCCGATACCTGGGGGCCCACGGTGGCGTTGGTGACGCTACTGAGCATCCATTTGCTGGTCATCCCTATCTATCTGGGGCTGTTCAGAAATCGTTGAGCGAACAGCGTTCCGCGAGTGCATGGATGTGACGATCAACCTGGATCTGTGAACCATTTCCCATTTGCCCGGTGAACCTCCCCATATCATGGCAGTGACAAGTTCCAAGGATTGAACGTCATGAAACAACCTCATTTGACCCGCCGTCTGGAAGGGCGTCTCTTCGCCGAAGCCAGCACCATGTTCATGGTCCTCGATGCGGATGATCGATCCGGCATCGCTCGGGTCAGCTGTCGCATGGATGGCCAGCAACAAGTCGTCGAGATGCCATTAGCGGATGTGGTTCGTCGCATCAGCTCTGCCGGCTCGCTGATCCTCGACAACATGAACAGCCCCGACTCGCTGCGCAGGGTGACTCAACAAGGCAATGACTGGTACTTCGCCTCGCGTGAAGGATCCATTGGTCCCTATGCAACGCGAACCGAGGCTGCCCAGAATCTGTGTCGTTACATTCTGGCCATGCAGACCACGCCCCCACAGGTACGCGCAACAGTACCGTCGATTACGGTAGATGCGATTCCTCGCGCATCGACAAATCGCCGCGCGATAGACAAGGCGCCGGA
>CAMDVY010000127.1 GCA_945878745.1 Klebsiella pneumoniae
AAATCTGGAACCCGGTGTGGGAGGCGGCCATAGAACTCAATCTGCCTGTGTCCTTCCATATTCTGACGTCCCGTGGTGGCAGTGTGCGTGGCCCAAGACTCAACAGTTTCATGTCTATCATTCGTGGCAATCAGGACATCATGGGCACACTGATTTTTGGCGGTGTATTCGAACGCTACCCGGCGCTGAAGGTCTGCTGCGTCGAAGCCGATGCCGGCTGGGTGCCGCATTATCTGTATCGCATGGATCATGCGTACAACCGCCATCGCAACTGGCTTGGCAAAGGTACCAAGCTGTCGCGTCAGCCGAGCGAGTACTTCAGCGATCATATCTACACCACGTTCCAGGATGACTGGGTGGCTTTCAAGTGCGCCAACGACATGAACTGGCGGCGCCTGATGTGGGCCAATGATTTCCCACACAGTGATTCCACCTGGCCCTGGTCACAGGCCATGCTGGCGGAGCAGACGAAGCACCTTACTGCCGAGCAGACGCGTGCGATTCTTTGTGACAACGTGGCGCAACTGTATGGCATTGATACCAGCCAGCTGCTCACGGCAGCCTGAGGACCGATGATGAGTTACTCCGGAGCAGATCTCATAGCCGATGGGTTGGCGACACTGGGCGTGGAACATGTTTTTGGCATTGTCAGCATCCACAACATGCCGATCTTCGATGCGATCAATCGGCTCGGCAAGACGAAGATCATCGACGTGCGGCATGAGCAGGGCGGCACACATGCAGCGGATGGTTATGCGCGGGCTACCGGCAAGCTGGGCGTGATGATCGCGTCTACCGGTCCTGGTACGACGAATACGGTCACAGGTCTGTACGAAGCCCAGTATGCCTCGTCCCGTGTGATGGTCATCACCGGTCAGGCTGAAACCGCGTTTTACGGCAAAGCCCTCGGGTATGTTCACGAAGCCGAAAATCAGCTGCCGATGCTCAGAACGGTGTGTCGGCGGGTCGAGAGTCCGCGTCACGTTGACAGGCTGGCAGACGCATTCAATCAGGTCGTCGACGATATCTTCACGGGTCGCCCGGCACCCGGTGCCCTGGAGATTCCCATCGACGTGCAGTATGCACAGACATCGAAGCCGGTATTCGTCACGCCAGGACGTACTCAGTTTCCAGGCAATGCGGCAGCGTTTGACGCGATGGCCGGCAAACTGAAAAAAGCCAGCCGGCGTGTGATTGTCGCCGGTGGCGGGGTAGTAGCCGCTGGAGCCAGTGCTGCACTCAAGGCACTGGCGGAAAAACTGGATTGCCCGGTTCTGACGAGTGTGGATGGACGCGGCTCGATACCCGAGGATCACCCGCTGTGTGTTGGCAACTACTACAACAGTACCGGCATGTATCAGGCCATAGGAGACGCGGATGTCACGCTCGCCATCGGCACGCGGTTTGCGGTCGGGGTCGATGGTCAATTCGCCAAACAGACACCGCCCGGTGAACTGCTGCAGATCGACATCGATCCGGCCATGATCGGAAGAACCCATCGTGCCCATGTTGGCGTGCAGGCCGATGCGAAACTTGCCATCGAAGCGCTGTTGTCCCGACTTGACGATGTGTCAGGCAATGATGCGCAATTCAACGAGAAGATCTGGTCGTCCCGTGAAGGCGTGCGCACTGCCATGCGTAAGCGCCTGGGTGAGGATTGGCCATATGTGATGGACAAACTGCGCGATGCCTTGCCACGTGACGGCGTGTTCGTGCGTGACCAGACCATCTCGGCCTATAACTGGGGCAACCAACAGTTCCCCATCTATGAACCACGCTCGACCATGAATCCGACCTCGGGTGCCATCGGTCCTGGACTGCCGCTGGCCATCGGCGCGGCCATCGGTAGTGGCAAGCGCACTGTGGTCATCCATGGTGATGGTGGATTCATGTTCCATGCGACAGAAATGGCGACTGCTGCCCAGTATCAGGTGCCGCTACTGATCTGCGTATTCAACGACCAGGGGTATGGGGTGCTGCGCTGGTTGCAGGACACCCGCTTTGGTCGCATCAATGAAACCGACATCGGCAAGATGGATTTCACGACCATGGCCAAGAGCATGGGCGTGCCTGGTGAGCGGGTAAAAAGTGTCGAGGAATTCAAGGCGGCGGTCGACCGCGGTATGCAGGTGGCAGGGCCTTACCTCATCGATGTGGATATGGAGCACTTCAAGCCGATGGAGATTTCCATCATGCCGAAAAAACGCGCGTCCTGACAAACGATCCTGCCCATGTCAATTCGACTCGAAAAACCCTGGCGCCCCCGTGCAGAAGCGCCGCAGTTGTCCGGCCAGCTGGGGGTGTTCCAACTGGCGGACAACGAAGACCAGGTGGTGTTCATCGGAGTTGCAGATGCGCGCTCGCTGTTCGGGCTGCGCAGTGCCGTCGCGGATGCCTTCAGCCGACTGACCGATGCGGTCCAGTTCAGGGTTGAATCGACGTCCGCATACCACACCCGTTATCGAGAGCTGCTCATGATCCATGTGGCCGATCATGGGGCCTTGCCGACCGCCAATCCCACCATCGTGCTCGGTCGGCTGCATCCCTGAACACCATGCCGGTCCGCATCGTGTTACGCCATGATGGTGAGTGGCGGTTGTTTGAGTCTCCCTGTCGTCTCATACGAGCGACGACCACCGACGAAGTGCTGGCCGCCATGCAGGACATGGAAGCTGCTGTCACAACGGGTCTCCACGCCGCAGGGTTCGTGTCCTACGAAGCGGCGGCCGGATTCGACCCTGCCTTGCAGACACTTTCGTGTGGCGCACTGCCGCTGGTGTGGTTCGGATTGTTCGAGGGGTTTGAGGTCGTGCCAGCGCCCGTCAAGACGGCTGGTTCAGAGCCTGTCGACTGGCAGCTGGCGACCAGCATCGAAGACTACCGGGAAAGGCTTGCGACCATACGGGACGCCTTGGCCGAGGGGCGTACTTACCAGGTCAATCACACCGAACGACTGCATTCGGACCTTGCGGATATGCGCTCGCTTTTTTTTCAGGTTGCGGCTGATGCACCCTATGCTGCGCTGATCGAGACCGACACGTTCACCATCGTGTCAGCGTCTCCGGAATTGTTTTTTGATCTTCGTGGGACCGCCATTGTCTGCCAGCCGATGAAAGGCACAGCGGCGCGGGCACTCACCAGTGCTGCAGATCTTGAACGTGCACGATGGTTATCGACATCGATCAAGAATCGCGCTGAAAATGTGATGATCACCGACATGGTGCGCAACGACCTCGGTCGAATCGCCAGGGTAGGCAGTGTCCGGGTTGCGGATCTTTTCGCTGTCCAACGACTGCGTAACGTGTGGCAGATGACCAGCACCGTTTCGGCGACTACGGATGTGTCGATCACCCAGATATTCCATGCACTGTTTCCAGGAGCTTCGGTAACCGGCGCGCCGAAGGCGTCGAGCATGTCGATCATCAGAGCCCTGGAATCGACCCCGCGGGAAATCTACACCGGCGCCATCGGATACATTGGACCCGATCGTCGCGCGCGGTTCAGCATCGCCATTCGAACGGCCTGGACCCATCGAGCGTCACCGCGTGCCACCTATGGTGCTGGTGGAGGCATCGTGTGGGACTCCGATCCGGATGAAGAATTCGCGGAGTTGCTGGCCAAGACGAATGTCGTCAGGGCGGCGACAGCGCCCATGTTTCAATTGCTTGCGACGTTGTTGTGGACGCCGGCCGGTGGCTGGTTTCTGCTCCGCCAGCATCTGGATCGCCTGGCGGCCAGTGCGGAGTACTTCTCGTTCAAGTTTGATGAACAAGCCGTGATGAATGCACTCGACGAACGGATTGATCCTCCTGATGGCCCTCAGCGTGTTCGGCTGACTCTCGGCAGGATGGGTGAAGTCGAGGTCAAACGGCAGAGTCTGGTGCCTTCATCATGGCAGGTTGCTGACATCCAACTCGTGCGCGGTTGGGTTGATGTGTCGGATGTGTTGATGTATCACAAGACGACACACCGCGTTCGGTACGATGCTGCCGGGGCCGGCAGCGAGGTTCTGTTGATCAATGAGGCTGGCCGGATTACGGAGAGCACCATTGCCAACGTCGTCTATTCCTTGCAAGGCAAACGATACACTCCGCCGGTCGAGGATGGTCTGTTGCCGGGAACCTTTCGTGCCTGGATGCTGCAACTCGGCATCGTGCAGGAACGATCACTGCATGAGCGTGAGTTGTCGGAAATAGAGGAGTTACTGCTGGTGAATGCCCTTCGCGGGGTGCGAAAAGTAGACCGGGTTCTCACCCCGGAAGGCAAAGTACTCTTCGAACGAAATCGCTGAGTCCAGGGATGGCATCCTGTTGTCCGGCGATGAATTGCGCTGGACTGCGCAGATTGGGAGGAGATTGCCCAGCTATAATCGCGGGGCCCGAAAGGACACTTCAGACAGCAGGGAAAGGACATCGTTATGAAAGTTATGATACTTGCCGGCGGCTTTGGCTCGCGTATCAGCGAAGAAAGCACGATTCGACCGAAGCCCATGGTTGAGATTGGTGGCATGCCCATCCTCTGGCACATCATGAAGATCTATTCCCGGCATGGGCTGAATGACTTCATCATCTGTTGCGGTTACAAGAGTGACTACATCAAGGAGTGGTTCAACAGCTATCGTTATCGTCATGCCGATGTCACCTTTGACTTCCGTCAGGGAGCGACTGAAGTACATACCAACGGCATTGAGCCCTGGCGCGTAACGCTGGTCGAGACTGGCGCAGGCAGCGGTACGGGTGGTCGCGTCAAGATCGCAGCGAAATACCTCGACGAACAGCCCTTCTGTCTGACCTATGGCGACGGCGTTGGCAACATCGATGTCAGTGAGACCATCGCGTTCCACAAGTCACACGGCAAGCTCGTGACCATGACGGCGGTCAAGCCAGAGGCGCGTTACGGCGTGCTGCGGTTCGACGACGGCGAGCACAAGGTCAGCAGTTTCAAGGAAAAGCCCAAGGATGCCGCCTACATCAACGGTGGTTACTTCGTGATTGAGCGTCGAGCCGTGGACTACATCAAGGACGATGCTGTCATGTGGGAAGCCGCGCCCATGGAGGGTATTGCCCAGGATGGTCAGATGATGGCACGCAAGCATGATGGTTTCTGGATGGCCATGGATACGCTGCGTGACAAGATCGTTCTCGACAAGATGTGGACCGATGGCAACGCGCCCTGGAAAGTCTGGTAACGTCTGACAGCAACAGCAGGATTCACGCGTGTTTACACCCCTTGATACCGGCACCGCAATGTACGCGTTGTGCGAGCGACTGTTTCCAATCTGTCGCAGCATTACCGGGGCCGGTGTTCGCGACACACTGAACATCCTGCGAGAACATCTTGATCTCACCATCCATGAGGTGCCAACCGGCACCCCTGCGTTCGACTGGCAGGTGCCTCGCGAATGGAACATCCGCAGTGCGTGGATAGCTGACTCGAGTGGCCGACGACTCGTCGACTTCGCAAACAGCAATCTGCATGTCATGAGTTATTCAACGCCGGTCGATCGGATGGTTGATCTGGAGGAACTGCAGGCGCATCTTCATTCGTTGCCTGACTTCCCGGATCGCATTCCGTACCGAACCAGTTACTACGACGAACGCTGGGGATTTTGTCTCAGTCATCGCCAGCGCGAAACGCTGGTTGCAGGCCAGTATCGAGTACATATCGACTCAACGCTGACCGAAGGATCGCTGACGTACGGGGAGTATTTCATTCCCGGCGAGCAAGATGAAGAGCTGCTGGTATCGACGCATGTGTGTCATCCCTCGCTGGCCAACGACAATCTGTCTGGTATAGCGGTGGCGATTGCACTCGCTCAGTCGATCGCCGCGCTGCCGAACAAACCGCGCTACGGCGTTCGTTTCATCTTTATTCCGGGCACTATCGGAGCGATTACCTGGCTCGCGGTGAATACCTCACGCATCGCGGCAATCAGCGGCGGGGTGGTCTTGAGCGGCGTCGGCGATCCCGGGAGTTTGACCTTCAAGCAGAGCAAGCGTGGTGATGGCCTGCTCGATCGGGCGTTTGCGCGGGTAGTGGGTCAACAACACGGCAGTGTGCGGCCCTATCTGCCTTATGGTTACGATGAGCGCCAGTTTTGTTCCCCAGGCATAGACATCGCCATGGGTTGTCTCATGCGGACGCCGTATGGCGAGTACGATGCGTACCACTCATCGGCTGACAATCTTGATCTCATCACCCCAGGTGCGCTGGCCGATTCTCTGGAAGCCTGCCACAACGCCTTCACCAGCGTGCTGACTTCGCCTCGTTATCTCAGCACAAATCCGCAATGCGAGCCGCAGTTGGGGCGGCGTGGTCTCTACGATGCGATCGGTGGCAACAACGAAAGCAAATCACTACAGCTGGCGCTGCTCTGGATGCTGGCCTACGCCGACGGCAAGTTCACGCTCGATGATCTGGAGTCATTGTCCGGCATGCCGAGAGTGACCCTTGAGAAGGCGGCTGGATTGCTGCTGGATGCCGATCTGCTGGATCGTATCGACTGACCCTCGAAGGCTTGCGTGCCGGCGTTCGGTATGGACGAAGCCGTCAATCGAATCTGTCGAACGCCAAGAACTTGATTCGAGCCAATGGTTGCTTGCAACTTCAGTCGATGGCCGATTACAGTCTGTGCTAGGTTTTGTAACAAGCCGCATCAGTGACCCCGACATGCAGTCAACTCAGCGTCCGCCATGGAAATCCAACCAGGACCGTCGTCAGGTCGGCTTTGGTTCGATGTGGGTACCCCTCCTTGTGTAATCCTCGTAGTGGATCTCTCTCTCAGTTCTGAACAACAACAGCTGGTTGATCTCGTGCGCAAGTTTGTGCATGAGGAGATCGTTCCACTCGAGCTGAATCTGGACCCGGATGCGGACGAGCTGGAGCCTGCCGACAGGGCTCGTCTCATTGAACACACCAAGGCGATGGGTCTGTATGGCCTAGATATTCCCGTTGCCTACGGCGGTCCGGATATCGACCTGGTGACGAGGACACTGCTCGCCATCGAAATGAGTCAGCATCGAGCCGGGCTCTACGCACCTTGTTCTGGGGTATTCGGCGGAGCAGGGCTGGCTCAGCTGTTCGAAGCGAGTGAACAGCAGAAAGAAAAGTATCTGCACCCGGTGTTGCGGGGTGAGAAGCGTGGCTTTTTCGGGTTGACAGAGCCCTCAGGCGGCAGCGATCCGGCGCGCGCAATTCGTACCCGTGCAGTGCGTGATGGTGATCACTGGGTTATCAATGGCAGCAAGATATTCATCAGCGGTGCCGACAAAGCCCAGTTTGGTCTCGTGTTTGCGAGAACCGAGCCGGAGAGTGGCCGCAACGGCGTAACCTGCTTCATCGTTGATACGGATACACCGGGCTTTCGGGTTCGACGTATCGTGCACACGCTGCGCAGCGCGCACTATGCTACCGAACTCACGTTCGAGGACATGCGAGTGCCGCACGAGAACATTCTCGGCAAGCTCAATGGCGGGTTTGCGATTGCCAACGCCCGGCTGACACGCCAACGAATTCCCTATGCGGCAGGTTGCATTGGTGTTGCTGTCAAGGCGCATGCGATGGCGCTCGAATACGCGCCACAACGAGAGACCTTTGGTGCGCCGTTGTCTTCGAGACAGGCCATCCAGTGGATGCTGGTGGACAATGAACTGGATATCCGCCAGGCACGCTGGATGACGCTCGATGCCGCGGCCAGGGCAGATCGGGGAGACAATTTTCGTACTGAAGCGGCGATGGCCAAGCTGGTTGCAACCGAAGCGGCCAGCCGTGTGGTTGATCGAAGCATGCAGATTTTCGGGGGTTATGGTGTGACCAAGGATTTTCCATTCGAGCGCTGGTATCGCGAAATGCGCATTCGGAGGATTGGTGAAGGGCCGAGTGAGGTTCAGCGCCACATCATTGCGCGTGATCT
>CAMDVY010000128.1 GCA_945878745.1 Klebsiella pneumoniae
ACAGCTGCACCCCACCATGGGCGTGATGATCAGCATCTACCTCCTGCCCCTTCGACATCCCCTGCCCGTTGCCCGCCAGCTGGCCACGATTCACAAGATCGCGCCCGGTCGCATGTTGTTTGGCATCGGGGTGGGTGGTGATGACCGACATGAAGTCGAAGTCTGCGGTGTGGATCCGAAGACACGTGGCAAACGAACCAACGAATCACTGCACATCATCCGCGCCCTGATGCGTGGTGAGACCGTCGATTTTGCTGGCGAGTTCTTCAATATCTCGCAAGCCCGCATCAAGCCTCACATCGATCCACTGGTACCCATACTGGTCGGCGGACGCTCCGATGCGGCACTTGATCGGGCGGCGCTGCTTGGCGAAGGCTGGATTGGGGTGTGGTGCTCCGCTGTTCGATATGCCCAGGCAGTAACCAGAATATCCACGACCGCACAAGCGGCAGGTCGAAAGGTCGACTGGATGCACGGTTATCAACCCTGGGCCGGGGTTGCTGACGACAAAGCGACGGCCAGAAAGCTGGTTGCACGCGCCATGGAGAATTTCTACAAGGTACCGTTCGAAAAATTCGAACGGTATGTACCGTACGGCACACCTGACGACATCGCAGCAGGTTTGCAGCCCTACGTGGATGCGGGATGCCGGGTGATGAACCTCAAACTGGTCGCCGCATCCGACGATGATGAAATCAATGGCGCAGCCGAGGTCAAAGTCCGCCTGCGAGTAAACGAATAACGTCAGCCGCGGGAACACTGCGCACCCCATCAACACGGGTGCCACACCACAAGGGCGAAAAGTCTGAGCTGCCGGCCCGCTCAGCAACCGAACGCAGTGGCGCCAGAGCGTTGGCAGCCAATGGAAAAGCAGGCGCGAGTGATTCCTGACCGGCGAGATCAACCATCAATCGATTGATCAGGCCCTGCGCAGGTCGGCCGGTGAAAAGTCGGGTAATTCTCGTTTTTCGATGGGGCGTTTCAGCCAGTGCGGCACGATGGACTGCTGAGGTGGTGGCCTCGGTGCAGCCCAGGAACGCTGTTCCGGCCTGCACTGCACAGGCTCCCGCGGCAATCGCTGATCGGACGCCAGCAGCATCGACGATGCCACCGGCTGCAACGACTGGCACATTGGTCGCACCAACCAGGCTACGTACCAGAGACAGCGTGTCGAGCTGCCCGGCCATATCGTCGCGCAAAAACATGCCACGATGACCACCAGCCTCAAGTCCCTGGGCGATGATGCCATCGACCCCTCGCGCCGCGAGATGGAGGCCTTCCTCCACCGTCGTGGCCGTCGACAGTATCAGAATGCCAAGGCCGCGCAATTCCGCCAACAGATCCGGCGGGGGGAGCCCAAAGTGAAAGCTCACCACATCCGGTGGCGTGGCCTTGAGGATCTCCAGTTGCGCCGCTGAAAATGGCCGCCTCGCCGAGCCAGTCGAGGCCGACACGACCTCCAGCGCCAGTTCTGCATGGTACGGCCGAAGACAATACTGCCAACGCGCCATCGCCTGCACATCAGCGATGGGATCCTGATGGCAGAAAAAGTTGACCTGAAACGGCGCAGCAGTGGCTGCCCGCATTCGACCCAGCTGAGTTGCCAGCTGCGCTTCATTCAGCATGGCAGCCGGGAGTGCGCCCAGACCACCGGCGTGAGACACACTGATGGCCAGACCTTCATCCTGCACCCCGGCCATGGGTGCCTGCAGCACGGGAACCTTGAGTCTGTGCAACAGTTGCGACAGCACTACGAGCGGCCATCCCGCAGGTTTCGAGCAACGGCGCGGATGGCCGCTTCCGGTTCGCTGCGCAGGAAACGTAAAGCCTCCCGTCTCACCCTGGATTTTTCCAGCGTCATTCCACAGGCGCGAAACCCGGCAGTATGAAACTCCCAGAACGCGGGTCGACGCAGATCGAACCAGCTGCGACCCAGATACTCGTAATACAACTGGAGGCGCGCACCGAGCCGTTGCTGGTAGCGACTGCTGTCAATGAACTCTGGCCCGTACATGGTCAGCAGATGCAGATTCGACGCGAGCATCTTGTTGTAGGACCTGGTAACGACGTTGGTTACCGAACCCGTGTCTCGGCCGACGACGGTAAGCACCTCAGGCACCAACCCAAAGTCCCAGTCACGAAGTACCTCGTAAAAGGCCATCACATCGGCGTACAGATATTCCGGCTGAAAGAAGGGTTGCCGATGCCGGATTGCATCCATGCGGTACAGAAGCCCGGAGGGTGTCAGGCAGGGATAGGTTTCGCCTAGCAGCGTTCGCGCAGCGACCTCTCGTCCAGAATGAACCCGCACAGCAGGATCAAATTCGGTCGAGGTCGTCTCCTCTCCCCACTGCAAGTGCGAACCGACAATCCCGACGCTCGGGCTGGCTTCTGCCAGCGTTACGGCCTTGGCAAGAGCATCCTTGTCCAGCCGGTCATCTGCCTGCAGAAACCTGAAATACGCCGAACCGGGAGCGATCTCTCGAAAGCCGACGTTGTGATTGCTGATGACATCCACCGTCTCGGGATTTCGTGCTACCCGCACCCGCTCGTCCCTGGCGGCGTACTCGGAAGCCAGTGCATTGGTCCCGTCTTTAGAGTGGTTATCAACGATCACGAGACGCCAGTTGGCGTAGGTCTGGGCCAGCACACAATCCGCCAGACCACGAACATGACGCTCACCGTTGTACAGCGGCGAGACGATGGTGACGAGAGGCTCCAGGGACAAGGTTCGGCTCACGTGTAGAAATCAGCGGAAACTTTACCACGTGCAGATTGACCGCCCGCCGTTTCCGGCCTTAAGTTGCGTCTCCTTTGCCAGAACGAGGCGCCTGAACCATGCCTTACATCACAGACCGAATCGTCCATGACGCCGATGCCCACATCATGGAAACTGCCGATTGGCTGGCCGGTTTTGCATCCGACAGCATCAGGTGCCACCTGCTCGGATTCGACGGTTCGCCTTCGGTTGCATCAACCGCCGCAGAGCTTGAGAACATCCTGTCGAAACAGCACGACGCGGCTTACCGAGCCCGCGATGAAGAACAAATCATGCTGCGCAAGAACTGGGCGGCAACCGGTGCGTTGTTCAAACAGGACCGGCCGCGAGCCCTTGATCTGATTGGCGTCTCTTCGCAACTGGTGTTCAACACCTTCATGAACGGTCATCTGGCCACGCTTGAACGATCATCGAATGACCTGGATCTGATTTACGGCGTTGCCCAAACCCACAATCGGGCCATGCAGGACTTCTGTTCCGTAGATGAACGTCTGCTATCGACGGCCTATGTCCCGCTTGCGGACTTCGATCGCAGCGAGAAGATCGCGGCGGAAGCGATCAGCCAGGGTTTCGACAGCTTGTTGATTCCGTCGCAGTGTCCACGCACACACTCACCAAGCCATACGGGCCTGTTTCCCATCTGGCGCATGGCAGAAGAAGCTGGCATCCCCGTCGTTTTTCATGTGGGTGGTGGCGGACAGTTGCTCGATCCAAACTACTTTCGCAACGGCCTGCGAATACCCGCGGACTTTCATGGAGGTGCCGAGAATTTCCGCTCCGTCGACTACATGGCGATTCCCGCTCCGGTCATGCAGACCCTCGCAACACTGATCATCGATGGCATTTTCGAATCACATCCGAACCTCATGTTTGGTGTGATCGAACAAGGCGCGGGCTGGATTCCGAGCTGGATGCGTTATCTGGACAGCGCGCATGCTGCTTTCCTGCGTACTGAAGAACGACTGCAGAAACTTTCGCTGAAGCCTTCCGAGTATGTGAAGCGGCAGATTCGGGCCACCCCGTATCCCGCCGAAGACGTGGCCTGGATTGCACGCGAAGCCGGCATCGAGATACCGCTCTTTTCGTCGGACTTTCCGCATGTGGAAGGTGGCCGCAATCCACTCAAGCGATTCGAAAGCACGCTGACGGAAGACGATGAGACGACACGCCATCACTTCTACCGAAGCAACTTCGAATCGCTGATGGGCAAGCGTGTGACACGGCTGGCTGCCTGACCAACACTTTCTTTTCCAACCCGGCTTTTCGAACCTGGACCCCGAGGTCACTGACATGTCGTTTCCCGCCTCCCCCGACGCTTTGACACGCGAATGGCTCTCGTCAGCGCTGGACTGCACCGTTCGCGAATTTGAAGTCCAGCCATTTGGCGCCGGTGCGGGAATCATGGGCCAGGTGACCCGCGTCAAGCTCGACAGCAACAAGCCGGTCGATACGATCATCGCCAAGTTTCCAAGCCCCGCAGCGCAGAACCGCGAAGTGGCGAGGACCTATGACATGTACGGCAAGGAAGTGCGGTTTTATCAGTCGATCGCCAAAACGCTGCCGCTGCGCACGCCAGAGTGCTTTTTCGCCGAACATACCGCAGCCACCGAAGACTTCTGCATTCTTATGGAAGACATCAAGGGCTATCGCATCGGTGACCAGGTTGCGGGCTGCAGCCTTGATGAAGCCCTACGGGTGATCGAAGCCATCGCCGCGATGCATGCCTTTACCTGGCAGCGCACCGACGCACTGGGCCTCATCTCCCACAACAATCCTGCCCAACGGGACGGCATGGCTGCCGGATTCAACTTCGGCTGGCCCGTGGTCATGGAGAAGTTTCGCGATGTGATTCCTGACTCGGCGTTGATCGCCGGCGAAAAAATGTCGGCCGCCACGCCATGGCTCCTGAACGAGATGATGCGTGGACCGGTTTGTCTCAATCATGTTGACATGCGGCTCGACAACATCTTTTTCAATGACTCAGGGGTGTTGTTCGTGGATTGGCAGTCAGTCGCTGGATCGTGCCCTGAGCATGACCTGGCCTACTTCATCACCCAGAGTGTGCCACTCGATGTCAGACACTCCCATGACCTGCTCGGTCACTACTACCGAAGCCTGACCTCGCATGGCATCGATTACCCGCGTGAACTCTTTGATCGCCGCTATGCGGTCGCTGCGCTGTACTTGCTGGATTTTGCAGTGGTGATCGCCGGCACGCTGGACCTTGCCAACGAGCGCGGCCAGAAGCTCGGTCGTACCCTGCTGGGCGGGAGCCTCACGGCCCTTGAGGAGTTGAAAGCCTTCGATCTGCTTCGCTGAGCAGCACTCCGGTCGCGTGTCAAAACTGAAGGTTCAACTGGCAGCGAACAGTTCCCTGCCGATCAGCATCCGTCTGACTTCGCTCGTACCAGCCCCTATCTCGTAGAGCTTGGCATCCCTGAGCAAACGCCCGGCTGGAAAATCGTTGATGTAGCCATTGCCACCCAGCGCCTGGATCGCTTCGGACGCCATCCAGGTGGCTTTTTCTGCCGCGAACAGGATGCATGCCGCAGCATCGAAACGTGTGGTCTTGCCGGAGTCGCAGGCACGCGCTACCGCGTAGACGTAGCTTCTCGCTGCGTTCATGTTGGTGTACATGTCGGCGATCTTCCCCTGCATCAATTGGAACTGACCGATCGGTTGGCCGAACTGCTGTCGATCACGAACATAAGGTGTCACCACATCCATGCACGCCCGCATGATGCCGGTGGGGCCGGCGGCGAGCACAACACGTTCATAGTCGAGCCCGCTCATCAGAATGCTCACGCCCTGCCCGACGGCACCGAGAATCTGCGTCTTCGGTACTCGACAATCCTGGAAGATCAGCTCGCAGGTGTCCGAGCCTCGCATGCCGAGTTTGTCGAGTTTTGTGTTGGTGCTGAAACCGGGCATCCCTTTTTCGATCAGAAAGGCCGTGATGCCCCGACCTTTCAGAGCGGGATCAACGGTTGCGTAAACCACCAGCACATCAGCACCGGGACCATTGGTGATCCACATCTTGTTGCCGTTCAGGACGAAGTGGTCACCATCTTCCGTGGCGCGAAGTTTCAGGCTTACCACGTCCGAACCAGCATTGGGTTCGCTCATGGCCAGTGCGCCAAGAAACTGGCCGTTGACCAGGCCGGGCAGGTACGCACGCTTCTGCGCCTCCGTGCCGAATCGACGGATCTGGTTCACACACAGATTTGAGTGCGCGCCGTATGACAAGCCAACGGATGCAGATGCGCGGCTGATTTCTTCCATCACCACACAATGGGCCAGATAGCCGAGATCAACGCCGCCATAGGTTTCCGGGACGGTGATGCCGATCAATCCCAGCTCACCCAGTTTCGGCCACAGATCCCGGGGAAACTGGTTATCGCGGTCGATGGCCGCTGCACGTGGTGCAATTTCCTTGGCAGCGAACTGCGCAACGGTATCACGCAGCATGTCCAGGGTTTCGCCAAGGCCGAAGTCAAAGTCCATCATGGTGTCTGGAGTTCAATGGGTGAGGGAATGATATCAGCCAAGGACACGAATGGGGTCGGCGCCATCCCAGCCTTCGCTTGCCTTGCGCACCATGGCATAAAAATCAAGCAGCCCCTGGCTTCCCTCATAGACTTCGATCATGTGACCAAGGGTTTGTGTCGCATCGATAAAGGCAAACTCGGTACCGGTTAACGTGTGCGCGATTGTCACGACGTCAAGACCCGTGGCCTGGTAGTGGGCGTAAGCTTCCGGCAGTGATTCAACAATGGTTGCCATATGATGCAGGCCTGATTCACCGGGTGCGTACATGTCACGAAACGGTGAAGGACCTTCCACATCCTGCTGCACCAGTTCCATCATCACCGATCCCCACTGACCGTAAGCGGATGAGTGCACGAAGGGACAATCCTTGCCGCGATGTACACCTTTGGACAGCTGTATCCGATCCAGAATGAAAAAAGGTCCGGCGCCAAACCTGCGAACCGCATCCAGCGCAGCCCGGCGGATATCCGGCACAAAGTAGGCGGTCTGAGCGAGGGGTAATTGCACGGTCTCCTCCTGTCTGATTCAAGATCAGCAATTTGCGCTACATTACCGCAGAACTCACCGGGGAGATCAGCATGTCGTTACAAGGGAAAACCGCCATCGTCACCGCAGCCGGGCGCGGCATTGGCAAAGGGATCGCACTGGCACTGGCCAGAGCCGGGGCTAACGTCGTGGTGAACTCCTACGGCACCGAAACCACCGCGGCCACCACCCGCGCCGTCGAAGCAGCAGGCGCACAGGCGCTTGCCTTCCCAGGTGACATCACCAAACCCGAGGTGATGCTGGCAGCAGTTGAGGCAACGCTCAAACGGTTCGGCCGTGTGGACATCCTGGTCAACAATGTGGGCGCGGGACCAAAAGATGCGATCACGCCCGAGGCCGGACCACTGGGCGGCGTGGCGGCGTTATGGGATGCACTTTACGGCCAGAACCTGAAACCAGCGGTGCTCATGACCGAAGCCGTGCTGCCGCATTTCAAGCAACAACAAAGTGGCAAGATCGTCAATATCACGTCCATCGCCGGCCGTGCATCCCTTTCGGACAAGATGCTCGAGACCTTTACCCATCCCTCCTACGGTGCGATGAAGGCGGCGCTGACCAGTTACACCCAGACGATGGCCGAACTGCTCGGCCCGCTCAACATCAACGTCAACGCCGTGGCGCCCGGCATCGTCTGGACCGATGCCTGGCTTGGCAATGCCAAGCGGGCGGTGAAGACCATGCCGGAGTTCAAGGGTATGGATGCGCGGGTCTGGTTCGAAGGCATCGCGCGTGGAGACTACCCGACCATATTTGATCGAACGCCCCTGCGCCGGGAACAGACCGTGGAAGACATCGGCAACGCCGTGGTCTTCCTTGTTTCTGACAACGCGGTGAACATCACCGGCCAGACATTGCTGGTGGATGGCGGGATGGTGAAGATCTAACCTCAATCAGACAATAATTTCGCAACACAACATGGTGCGAATGGGTGTTCAGAGCTTGGGAACGATTGACCGCGGAGCGCGCAGGGATGACCGCGGAAGTCAAACTGTAAGGTCACAACCAATGGAGTTGGCAGATTCTATCAACTGTA
>CAMDVY010000129.1 GCA_945878745.1 Klebsiella pneumoniae
CACAACAAGGCATCACCGGTCCTCTGTTCATTGGCAAGGACACACATGCGCTCTCGGACCCCGCCCAGCGCAGCGCCATCGAGGTACTGGCCGCGAATGATGTGACCACCGTCCTGCAGTCAGACAACGGCTTTACGCCGACCCCTGTCATTTCCCATGCAATCCTTGCACACAATCTTGCACACAGAGCGGACCAATCCGCCGCGCGCGCCGACGGACTCATCATCACGCCGTCGCACAATCCGCCGCAGGATGGCGGATTCAAATACAACCCGCCAAACGGCGGCCCGGCCGATACCGACGTCACCAACTGGATCGAACGTCGTGCCAACGATCTGTTGGCCAGCGGCAACGCCGGTGTACAACGTCTGCCGTACAACCAGGCCATCGACGCGCCATGCGTTTCGCAACGGGACTTCTCGGCAAACTATATCGATGACCTGGCCGCGGTCATCGACATGGAAGCAATTCGCAAGTCCGGATTGAAAATTGGTGTCGACCCCATGGGTGGCGCAGCAGTTGCCTACTGGAGTCGCATCGCCTCGCGTTTCGGGTTGAACATCACGGTGGTAAATCCACGTGTTGACCCAACCTTTGGCTTCATGACCCTCGACCACGACGGCAAGATCCGGATGGACTGCTCAAGTCCATGGGCGATGGCGGGTCTCGTGGGGCTCAAGGATCGTTTCGACATCGCCTGGGGCAATGATGCGGACGTGGACCGGCACGGTATCGTCACGCCATCGGTCGGCTTGATGAATCCGAACCACTATCTCGCCGTGGCCATTCAGTACCTGCTGGATCATCGGCCACAATGGACCCATGCCGCCGTGGGCAAGACGCTCGTGTCGAGCAACATGATCGATCGCGTGGTGGCAAGCGTTGGCCGCACCCTGCTGGAAGTTCCTGTGGGCTTCAAATGGTTCGCCCCCGGCCTTGCCGATGGCAGCCTGTGTTTTGGTGGAGAAGAAAGTGCGGGCGCAAGCTTTCTTCGTCGCGATGGATCGGTGTGGACCACCGACAAGGATGGCATCATCCTCGGTCTGCTTGCCGCGGAGATTACCGCCGTTACCGGCAAGGACCCGGGCCAGCACTATCTTGCATTGACCGCTCAACACGGCACTCCACACTACATCCGGATCGATGCACCCGCCACGCCAGAGCAGAAACAAGGCTTCAAACAGCTCACCGGTGACAAGGTCACCGCCACAACGCTGGCCGGCGACCCGATCACTGCTCGCCTGACCCATGCACCCGGCAATGGGGCCAGCATCGGTGGGTTGAAGGTCACCACGGATCATGGCTGGTTCGCTGCACGACCCTCCGGCACCGAAGATATTTACAAGATCTACGCCGAGAGTTTCACCAGCGCAGACCACTTGCAGAAAATCGTTGAGGAAGCGCAGTTGATCGTTACTGCCGCGCTGCGCTGATACCGTGGCGGAGCCGTTCAAGAACCTGATCAACACCGCGCTCGTTCAACAGGCGGCCGAACGCTTCCAGCAAGTCTCCCCCGACTTTGATCGCAAGCACTTCGCCCGACTGGCGAGTGACGGCCTGGAATCGCTGGAAATGAAAGCCCGCGCACTGCATATCTGTCAGGCACTGCAAGCAACGATGCCGACCGATTTCAACCAATCCGCAGACATTCTGGAAGCCGCACTCGCTCCTCCAGAACCGGGCGAGTCGATGGCCCAACTGCATGGCCTGACCGAGGGACTGCGTGGCTGGATCCTCTGGCCCGTCGGCGAATACATCGCTCGTTGTGGACTGCCTCACCCTGAGCGTGCATTACGGGCACTGCACGCACTGACCCAGCGTTTCACCGCAGAATTCGCGATTCGCCCGTTCATTGAGAACCACCCGGAGCTGAGTTTCACCACGCTGAATCGCTGGGTGGACGACGAGAGCGCGCATGTTCGACGTCTTGTCAGCGAAGGCAGTCGCCCACGGCTGCCGTGGGGTCAACAACTCAAAGCCCTGATAAAAGATCCCAGTCCAACGTTGCCGCTCTTGCAGGCACTTCAGGACGACCCCAGCCCCTATGTGCGGCGCAGCGTGTCCAATCATCTCAATGACATCGCCAAGGACCATCCGAAGCTGATTTCTCTGTGGTTGAAGCAACACCTGCCTGAGGCTTCTGCAGAACGTCGGTCGCTGCTCAAACACGCCAGTCGTACCCTGATCAAGGCCGGCGATCCGAGTGTGCTCAAGGCCTGGGGTCTGGGCGGCAAGTTTGCCGGGCGAGCTGCGTTGAAACTGACACCAGCCCGAGTGCGTCTGGGCGAGCAGGTGCAGCTGTCATTGAACCTTCAATCCAGCAGCAAGCGCGACCAGAGCCTCGCCATCGACTATGCCATCCACCACGTCAAAGCCGACGGCAGCACCAGCCCCAAAGTATTCAAGGGATGGGTGTTGCAGTTGCCGGCGGGTGGGATCAGGGAACTCGAAAAAGTGCACTCCATGCGCGAGATCACGACGCGCCGGTACTACGCTGGCCGTCACCAGGTGACCATTCAGATCAACGGTCAGATGGTTGCGCAGAGCAGCTTCATGCTGTCGATGCCGGCCACACAATAACGTGGATTCTGGTGCTGATCTCGCCAGCGACCTGGCATCCGGCTATTGTCTCCACTGCGTATGAAACTCCTCCACCGAACACATCTCTTCGAGGCAGTACACCGATGTTAAGTCCCTATCGCGTTCTGGATCTGACCGATGGTCGAGCCGAACTCGCCAGTTTCATGCTGGCGGGCTTGGGCGCTGATGTGATCAAGGTCGAACCACCGGGAGGCAGTGCATCGCGCGAGGATTCGCCGCTGGATCCTTCACAACCACCGGGTCTGCAGAGTCTGCACTTTCATGCCTACAACCGCGGCAAGCGCAGCATTGAACTGGATCTGACGACCGAAACCGGCCGCACGGACTTTCTGGCGTTGGTCGCCACGGCGGACTTTGTGCTCGAAAATGCGGAGCCCGGCGCGATGGACGCCGTGGGCCTGGGCTTCGCGGCATTGCGAGCCGTCCGACCGGATCTCGTGTACGTCGCCATCACACCCTTCGGTCAGGATGGACCGTATGCCCGTCATCTGGCCACCGATCTCACGCTGTCAGCCATGGGCGGTGCGGTTGCCCTGAATGGTGAGCCGGACCGCCGACCCGTCCGTATCACCGTCCCGCAAACCTGGCTGCACGCCGCAGCAGAGGCGGCACTCGCCGCGCTCGTCGCCCATCACCGTCGTTTGCTGACTGGCGAAGCTCAGTTCGTTGACGGTTCCGTTCAGACTGCAGTCTTCTGGACTGGCCTGAACGCCATGACCGCACACGACATCCAGGGTCGCAACATCGAACGCAATGGCACGGTCCTGCAGTTGAGTACGCTGGTAACCCCGCTGGTGTATCCCTGCGCCGATGGTGATGTGGTGCTGATTGCGACCACCGCAACCATTGTCGAGATGATTCCATGGATGATCGACAGCGGGATCATCACCCAGGCCTGGGCTGATGCAGAAGACTGGGTCACCTACGAAACGCGCATGCTCACGGGCGGTGAACTGGTTTATCCCGTGCTGACCCTGCGTGAGCGCATCATCGAATTCACCCGTTCCAAGACCAAGGACGAGTTGTTCAAAGGCGGACTGGCCCGGCGCATGACGATCGCGCCCGTAAACACTACAGCGGATGTGATGGCATTCGAACAGCTTTCAATCCGCGATTTCTGGCAATCCCTGCAGATGCCAGATGGTACAGAACTGCGAACTGCAGGCGCCTTCGTTCGCATGTCAGGAAAGCCTGTGGTGTGGCCGCGTCCAACCCCGAAAATCGGTGAACACACCGTGGAATTGCTGCTGGAAGTCAAGTCCGCACCAGCAGCCGTAAAGCATCGCCCTGTCCGTACGCATACCAAGTCTGTGAACTCCAGTACCGAACCCGCTGCACCTCTTCCGTTTGCAGGCGTCAAATTCGCCGATTTTTCCTGGATTGGCGTCGGCCCCATCACCGCCAAGACATTCGCCGATCACGGTGCTCTGGTGGTACACATCGAGAGTGACAATCCCATCGATCGCCTGAGGATGGTCGGCCCCTTCAAAGACGATATCCCGGGCCCGAATCGCTGTCAGTTCTTCGGCGCGTTCAACACCTCCAAGCGTTCCTTGCAATTGAACCTGAAGCATCCCGACGGCATCGCCATCGCCAAACGACTTCTGCAGTGGGCGGATGTATGCCTGGATTCATTCACCGCAGGCACCATGGATGCACTCGGTCTGGGTTATGACGTCGCACGCAAGCTGAACCCAGGCATCATCGTCGCCAGCACCTGCCTGCTGGGTCAGACTGGACCCGCCGCACGGCTGAGCGGCTACGGCTATCACGCAGCCGGCATCAGTGGTTTCTATGAAGTTACCGGCTGGAATGATCGCCCCCCTGCCGGCCCGTTCAACGCCTACACCGACACCATTGCGCCACGTTTTCTGGCGACTGCGCTCATGGCAGCACTGGATCACCGCCGACGAACCGGAGAAGGTCAGTTCATCGATCAGGCACAGATGGAGTCATCCCTTCACTTCCTGGCCCCGGAACTGCTGAACGTGCAACTGATGGGTCTCAGTCCTCGTCGCGCCGGCAATGAGTCACCCACCGCATCGCCCCACGACGTCTACCCCTGCATGGGTCACGACGAATGGTGCGCCATCGCCGTGGAAACAGATCAACAATGGCGCGCGCTGCGCGCAGCTCTGGGAAATCCTGCGTGGGCGATGTCTTCGGCACTGGACACGCTGGCGGGTCGACGCGGGGCACAGACGCTTGTGGATCGCGAGATTTCAGCCTTCAGCAGCCGATATGCGCCTCGCGACCTGATGATTCTGCTGCAAGCCGCCGGCGTTCCTGCTGGCATGGTGCAGCGCTCCAGCGATCACATGCACGACCCTCAACTTGCTCATCGCAATTTCTTCCGACGCCTGCAGCACCCGGAAATGGGTGAAGTCGCTTACGAAGGGCATCAATACCGCATCAGCGGCTATGACAACGGTCCGCTCAGCCCGGCACCCTGTCTGGGCGAGCACTCGTTTGAAGTGCTGCAGGAGGTACTGGGCATGGAGGATGAGGCGATTGTGGAAGCCATGAGCAATGGTGCGGTGGGGTGAAACTGGTGCCGCCCACAGCGGAAAAGGAGTTTCAGAACTTGTGTGTGGAGTTGGCCCGGAACTCATCGTCGCGAAGTCACGTGTTGGCCCATTTGAATGACCTGCTGACCGGCCTGCGCCCGCAGGATTTTTATCCGACGCTACAAAACCCACCGAGCGCAAAGCTTCCCGACTTCGAAGCGGCCTACGTTGCTGCAATGATCGAACAGGCCGCCTCGATTCGCCAGGTCACGCCCGCTGCATGGACGGCCAGAGTCAGGGGCCTCGATCAGCCGCGGTTCGCATCCTCACTAGTCAGTCTTCGTCTACACCTGTTCCTGAGTACACCGCCGTCGTTCCGCCGTCGCAACATTTTTGTAGATAGTTCTATCGGGGACCGGGTGTAGCGCCGCGCTTTAAAATTTAA
Source organism: Klebsiella pneumoniae (assembly GCA_945878745.1). GTDB lineage: Bacteria > Pseudomonadota > Gammaproteobacteria > Pseudomonadales > Azotimanducaceae > SYFY01. The sequence goes on from CAMDVY010000129.1 coordinate 5,554, forward strand.
GGAAGCTCTGAACAAGCAGAGATTCCTTAGCCTCAAATAGACAAAAATTACGCAAACGAAAATACAGCGCAGGGTATTCAGAGCTGAGGAACGATTGACTGTAGGGAAAGTCGGTATTGCAGCAGAAATCAAACCGTAAGGTCAGAACCGATGAAGTTGCCAGATCCAGTCATGAGACGTCGAGTAATTGCGCCATGTGGGAGATCTTCTGATCGCGATTTTCCACCCGGGAGCGCGGTCAGGAGACCGCTCCTACAAGGGGGAGGGCCGCCCGACGGCTCGACGCGTTGTGCGTCGGAAGCTCTACCGATTATTGTCGAATCAAGGTTAGAGGTGCATGGATGCGCCACCATTTTACTTGCGTGAAACGCTGGGCCTCTATTCCAAAAAAAGGGCGAAGCGCGCAACGCGCTCCGACCTGAAGATACTGTATACGCTCGAAGAGTTGCTGCCGGGCGATGATGTGTAACCGCCAGGCAGAACCACCACCTCACTCATCACAAAACACGATATCACCCGAAAACGACTTCACCCGAATTCGTGCGTCACCGTTGCCTTCGGTGAGATACAGACGCTTGCCAGGACCGTGCTTGCTGGCACGAGTAACCTGCTTCGAGAAGCAGCCGCCGATGTCACCGCTGAACGTCTCGATATCTGAAACGAATCCTTCACGCGCGGGCAGGCCAAGTTTCACATCGCCACTGACGCTTTCCGCTTCAATCCGCGCGCCTGCATCCAGTGAACCACTGACGACGACATCACCCGAGGTCGAGCGCAGATGCTGATCTCGCAGGTGTTCCATGTTGACGACCACATCACCGCTCACCGACGCAGCATCCAGCGATCCAGCGAAGGCCTTGATCGATACATCACCGCTCACGGACTTGATCTGCGCATTGCCACTCGCGCCGCCGCCGTTCAAGGCAACTTCGCCGCTGACACTCTGCATCTCCACTTCAGTGCTCGAGATCGATGCCACCACATCCCCGCTCACGGACTTGAGCCGGGTGCGGCCGCTGACGTGCGTGACTTTGATCTCTGCACTGACGGCGGTGACTTCCAGTTGACTGTCCACGGGCACATGCACCACCAGATCCGCTGAACCGTTACGAATGCTGAACGACGGCAAGACTACTTCAATCCGCACATCACCGTTCTCGTCAACAACATCGAGTCGCTCTACCCCAGCACCGAGTTCGGCTTTGACCTCGACTTCCGCGCGATCCCAGCCGATCACTCTGACACTACCGCTGGTATTGGTGATCCGCACCTGGCCGTCAGGATCGGCCGGCACCCGCTTTGCTTCGTCGCGGCCAGCCATTGCCAACAACGGCAGTGCCGTCAGGATCAACGTCATCAACTTGCTCATGATTTTCACAGGGAAATCTCCTTGGCTGGATCGGCTGCTCTTTCGAGCGTAGCCAGAACACGCATTTCTTCCTGACAGGACTGCACCAACAAAACCTGCAACAAGGCGTTGCTCGGGTCTTTGCCTAACGCACTTTCAAGTTCTTTGACTGCCTGCTGGATGGTCGTGAGGCTCGCGGCCACTTTGTTTCGTTCTTCTTCTGAGAGATTGGCAAGCCCTGCAATCGCCCTTTCCTCCAGCCGTGCACGCAGCGCCGCATAGTCGGCATCCACTTCCAGCACTGCGGGAAGTACAGTGGCGTCCGCTGGCTGATCGGCGACCATGGGTGCAACGTCAACAGATGTGCGACCAATCCAGAGACCAATGGCCAGGAAGCTCGTCGCCGCCGCCACGCCAAAAGGCACCAGCCATCGATAACGCTGCCGTGATGATCGCGATCGCGGAGCCACATCCTCCTTGATCGAGCGCTCAATCGACGCCCACAGATCGCGCTGTGGTGCGAGGTCCTGTTGCAGTTCACGAAGACTTGTCACTACTTTATCCGGTTCGTTGGCTTCACTCATCGCAGACCTCCAATCGCACCCTGCTTCGGGCCGTGTTCAATTCGTTCACGCATGAGCGCTCGTGCGCGATGCAGTTGCGCCTTGCAGGTGCCGATGGCGATGCCGAGCATCTTGGCCATTTCCGCATGGTCATACCCGTAGATGCCACTCAGCACGAGCACATCCCGCGCCCCACTCGGCAACGATTCAATGGCCGCTTCAAGTTCCGCCGTTTCAACAGGGGTATCCAGGTTCCACTGCTCGTCGACATCGGTCATCTCCTCGATCGACTCCTCACGCCGTTCCGGTCGTCTGCGCCGCTCCAGCACCACGTTGACAGCGATCCGGTGCAGCCAGGTGGCCAGGCTTGCGCGCGACTCAAAACCTGCGAGCGCCCGCCAGGCCTTGATGAATGTCTCCTGCACACAGTCATCGGCAACA
>CAMDVY010000130.1 GCA_945878745.1 Klebsiella pneumoniae
GCTGAGTTCCAGCGCGCTCACCCCCAATCGATCCAGCGGTGCGTTGATTTCCAGAATCTTGAACAACCTTGAAAAACAGTCATCCGCCGCCGACGTCAGTTCGTCGTACCTTCCGGACCCCGTCATGTCGCCAAACATCAGGTGATAACTCACCGGATCCGTCACGGCGTTTTCGATGTACGCCATGCCCATGGCAATGAACCGAGCTTCGAACGAGGCCTCGGTCGCCAGTGATTGGTCTATTTTTTCCGTGAGCTGATGAAATCCTCGAGTCGCAATGGCGGCCAACAGGCTCTCTCGGCTGGAAAAATGGCGATAGGGCGCGGTCGTCGAGACACCGGCTTTGCGAGCCAGCGCCCTCAGACTGAGCTTCTCCATGCCGGATTCAGCGATCTGAGCAATAGCAAGTTCGATCAGCGCATCCGCGAGACCACCATGGTGATATCCAGTCTTTGGCAGCAACCCACTATCTTCTCCAGGCATCCGCAATCCCTCCCCCTGCTGACAATTGTGAACCGTCACCAGCCCGAGTCCAACCGAGGCGTCGATGCGTCTTGCGGCTAACGAAGTTAGCATGAGTCACCATGTTAGCATCGCAAACAATGTTATTATTGCTAACATAAACGTGTCTGCCAAAGTCTTACGCAAACCGCGTTCGGGGTAAACCATGAAACTACCGACTTTATGGCTTCTGTTGCTTTCCCTGGTGGCCGACCTGAGCCGGGCGGAAGCATTGCCGGTCTCGATTCGTGTGCTCGGCGGTGACGCCGTCCATCCCGCAAGCCGGACCTATGGCGGTGTGAGCATGGCCAGACGATCCGCCGATCTTGGATTCAAATACGGCGGGGAAATTGGCGAGATCGCCTACGACTGGGGAGACGACATCCGGGCCGGTGAACAAATCGCCAGTCTCAAGAGCGCAAGCTTTGACGCCAATCTGGCCAATGCGCAGGCGGAGCTCGCACTGGCCAATGCCAACCTTGCAGCGTCACAAGCGCAACTCGATATCGCTGCCAAGACAGAACGACGCCTCATCGAACTCAAGGCTCAGGGGCACATTTCCCAACAGCTTCTCGATGAGGCAACCGCAGCCCAGCGGACCAGAGCAGCCCAGCACGCGGTGGCCATCGCAACCGTGCAGCGCGCCAAAGCCCAGGCTCAGAGTGCGCGAATCGCTCTGTCGGAATCGCGCATCATCGCGCCGTTCTCCGGTGTGGTTCAGACCCGCTATCTGGACCCAGGCGCTCAAGTCCAGCCGGGACAGCCCGTCCTTCGCCTGATAGACACCATCGGTATGGAAGCACGAGTGGGCGTACCGGAAAATGTCGTGCCATCCTTGTCTCGCAATGGAAAGTACACGCTGCTCTGGCAGGACGAAGAGCTTGCCGGCGAGCTCATCGCCCTGTTACCTGAAGTTGATCCCGCGACCAGAACACAGACCGCCGTGTTCGCGCTACCCGACAGCAAGATCCCGGTCGGTGCAGTAATCAGTCTGACACTCCCCTACGCACTGGATGTAGCCGGCTACTGGGTACCTCTGGCTGCCTTAGGTGAAGCCGAGCGCGGACTGTGGTCGGTTTACGTTGCCAGAGGCGATGACACGGCAGAACGAAGACTTGTCGAGGTTATGCACAGTCAAACCGACGAAGCGCTGGTGCGTGGCACGCTCAGGGATGGCGATCGACTGATTACTTCAGCTGCCAATCGGCTTGTGCCTGGGCAAAAGGTCACCGTCATCACATCCGGGATCGACCCGTGAACGCGGCCACGCCAGGTCCGCCTGATTTTAACGGGACACCTCCATCCGGCGGCCTGTTCTACGACCATCCTCGACTCAGCGTGTTGGCAGTGATCGTGGTCATCATCAGCGGGCTTCTCTCATATCTGAATCTGCCGCGGCAGGAAGACCCAACGATGACCGAACGTTGGGCCACGGTAAAAACTTACGTGCCTGGTGCCACGGCAGAACGGGTCGAGTCACTCGTCAGCGAGCCCCTGGAAACCCGGCTTCGTGAAGTGGCCGAGATTCGCCAACTGTCGTCGGTATCACGTGCCGGCTTTTCGCTGGTTGCCATTGAACTCTATGACGAAGTCACGGCGGACGAAGTCGACACGGTGTGGTCAGAGATACGTGACAAGTTGACGGACACCGCCAGCACACTTCCTGAAGGATCCTCAGTACCCAGTCTTGAGATGTCACGCCCTCTCGCTTCAACGATTGTTGTCGAGTTGAGCTGGCAGGACGACACACCGCAGCAGATGTCCCTGCTCTCCCGAATGGCGCGAGTGCTGCAAATAGAGCTTGCCAATCTCGGAGGTACTGAAGAAACGGACTTGTACGGCGAAATCAACGAAGAAGTACTGGTTGCTCTGAATAGTCAGTCCACAGCCCAGACTGGTCGCTCGGTTGGCTCGATCGCTGCCAGCATCAGTATGGCGGATACAAAAAGTACCGCAGGCCGATTACAGGCAACCCGGAGCGATCTGCTGCTGGAAGTGGATGCCGAATTCGACTCGGCTGAACGAATCGGACGCATCCCTATTGGCACAGGTCCGAACGGACAGACGCTGCGGCTCGCCGATATCGCAGAAGTGCGCAAATTTCCACGTGATCCGCCATCGAGCTACGCGCTGCACGGCACCACACGAGTCGTACTGGTCGGTGCGACCATGCAACCAGGACTGGCCATTGAGGCGTGGGTAGAAAAGGCCAGGCGTGTTGTTGCCGACTTCACCCGAAAATTGCCAGAACAAATCGGCGTACAGATCGTGTACGACCAGAACGAGTACACGGCCGCGAGAATGACCAACCTGGGTCTCAATCTGGTCGCCTCGCTGGTCATTGTCTTTCTGGTGCTGATCTGGTTCATGGGAATGCGTGCGGCAGTAACAGTCGGTGTAGCCCTGCCACTGTCTTGTGGCATGGTGCTGACCGGCATGCAGATCATGGACCTGCCGTTGCATCAGATGTCTGTCACTGGACTGATCATTGCACTTGGTTTGCTCATCGACAACGCCATCGTCATTGTCGACGACTACAAACAACGAGTGCAGCGTGGCGTCCAGATTCCATTGGCGGTAAGGAGTTCACTACGCCACCTGCTGATTCCGTTAGGCGCGTCCACGGCAACGACTGTACTTGCGTTCATGCCGATAGCACTCGCTTCTGGAGGCGTGGGCGATTTTACAGGTTCACTTGGCGTTACCGTGTCACTGGCGGTGTGTAGCTCTTTCCTGTTGGCTATGACCGTGGTACCCGTCATGGCTGGCTATTGGGACAACAAGTTTCCTCCATCACGCACCGGCCCCTGGTGGCAGCATGGCTGGTCCTCACCGGCGCTTTCGGCGCGATATCGCCGAAGCCTGTTGTTCTTCCTGCGCAGGCCAATCTATGGTCTGGCGATCGGGCTGCTATTGCCCCTGACCGGATTTGCGCTCTTCCCAACGCTGACCAACCAGTTCTTTCCGGCAGTTGATCGCAATCAGTTTCAGGTACAGATTCAGCTGCCACCCCATGCATCCATCGGCGAAACACGAGCAGCCACGGAAACTGCCGATGCCGTGCTGCGCAAGCACCCGGAAGTTGTCGACACCTTCTGGTCCATCGGCGAGAGCTCACCGCGTGTCTATTACAACGCCACTTCGAATGGCGACGGTGTTGCAAGCTTCGCTCAAGGCTGGGTCAACACACGCTCGTCGGCCGCCACACGAAAAATGCTACCGGATCTGCAGCGTGAACTGATGCGAGCACTTCCAGCGATCGAAGTCACGGCGATGCCATTCGAACAGGGCCCTCCCGTCAAAGCGCCGGTTGAACTCAGGCTGGTTGGCACTGATCTGCAGGTGCTGCGCAGGTTGTCCGAGGAACTGCGTCGGGAACTGGCGGGCATCGCGGGTGTTTCCTATACCCGTGCGCTGGTTACCGGGTCAGAACCAAAACTGGTGTTTGTGCCACATGAGGAGGCAGTTACCCAGGCAGGTCTGCAGACCGGCGATATCAACACCCACCTTCGCGACTCTCTGCTCGGTATCAAAGCCGGGACAGTACAGGAGGGCAACACGGAACTGACTGTCCGGGTGCAACTGGCCAATTCCGGCCGAAACGACATTGACGATCTGACGACTCTCCCGGTGGTCGGCTCCTCGGGTAGTCGGGTACCTCTCGATCAATTGGGTCGCTGGACGCTTGAGCCTGCTGCCGCGAGCATCGAGCGATTTCAGGGTGAACGCGTATCGAGTGTGGAGGGACTGCTGATCCCCTACACACTTGCCGCCGGGGTGCTGGACAGACTGACGACGAAGCTCGACGAGAGCCGATTTGAACTGCCGCCTGGCTACCGTCTGGAAATCGCTGGCGAAGCAGAAGAAAGCGCGCAGTCGTCTGGCAGCCTGCTGGGCATGTTCATGATTTTTGCGCTGGCCATGGTGGTGGTCGTCACCTTGTCGATGAACTCTTTCCGGTACACCATTATCATCTTTGCAGTAGCCTTTCTCAGCTTTGGTCTGGCACTTTTCGGCGTGCGACTGTTTGGCTATCCATTTGGCTACATGGCGCTAATCGGTGGCCTCGGCATGATCGGCATCGCCGTCAACGGCGCCATCATCATCCTGTCAGTGCTGAATGAAAACCTGGGCGCACGGTTGGGTGAGGATGAAGTCATCGCCGATGTTGTCATGGATGCAACGCGCCACATACTCTCGACCACTGTGACCACCATGGGCGGCTTCATCCCGCTGATCGTCAGTGGTGGGGCATTCTGGCCACCCTTGGCTACTGCCATAACAGGCGGTGTCGCCGGATCAGCTGTAATCGCGCTTTACACTGTTCCGGTGTTGTTCAAGTGGGTGCAGAAAAAACCAATCGCAACTCGGACCAACGAGGTCAGCAACGTTGCGACTCAAGGTCTCGTCTGACCGGATCCAGGGTCCTGACCACAACGTTGGTGCACACTCGATCTCATCGACGCCGACCAGGCACACCACCTTTTGGTGCCATCATGCCCTGCATCGATCCAAGTCCGCGCGCGAGCTTCTGCATGCCGCCCTTCTTGGTGAACTTCTTCATCATCTTCTGCATCTGCTTGTGCTGTTTCAGCAGGCGGTTGATGTCAGCAATGTCCGTGCCGCTACCTCGTGCAATGCGTTGTTTGCGCGAGCCTGAAATGATGTCGGGAAACCGGCGCTCATGCGGGGTCATCGAATCGATGATCACCGCCATGCGCTTGAACTGACGATCATCAACCTGCTCCTGAACATTCTTGGGCAGCTGGCTCATACCCGGCAGCTTGTCCAGCATGCTGGTGATGCCACCCATATTGGCCATCTGCGCCAGTTGCTCACGAAAATCTTCGAGGTCAAAGCGCCCTTTTTCCATCTTGCGGGCAAGCTTTTCGGCTTTCTTGTGGTCAACCTTGCGCTGGGCTTCTTCAATGAGCGACAGGATGTCGCCCATACCAAGAATCCGCGATGCGATCCGTTCCGGGTAGAAAGGCTCCAGCGCATCGATCTTCTCGCCCATGCCGATGAACTTGATGGGCTTGCCTGTGATCGCCCGAACTGACAAGGCGGCACCACCGCGCGCATCGCCGTCAGCCTTCGCCAGTATCACTCCCGTCAATGTCATCGCATCGTTGAATGCCTTGGCGGTGCGAGCGGCATCCTGACCGGTCATGGCATCAACCACGAACAGGGTTTCGATGGGCTTCAGATCTGCCTGGAGCGCCTTGATCTCCTGCATCATGGCGTCATCAATGGCCAATCGACCGGCGGTGTCCACAATCAACACATCCGCGAACATCGTCTTCGCTTCCGTGACCGCACGCCGAGCAATCGCCAATGGCTGCTCCATGGCGTGGGAGGCGATGAAATGAGCGCCTACCTCACCGGCCAGGGTCTCCAGCTGTTTGATGGCAGCGGGTCGGTAGACATCGGCGCTGACTACCGCAACCTTTTTCTTTTCGCGGTCCTTGAGCAGCAGCGCAAGTTTGGCAACCGTCGTAGTTTTACCCGCGCCCTGTAGACCGGCCATCAAAATAATGGCCGGCGGCGTGGTCGCCAGATTGAGCGCGTCGTTCGCTGCGCCCATCACCTGCACGAGTTCATCGTGCACGATCTTGATGAATGCCTCGCCGGGATTGAGCGCTTCGGAGACGTCCTGGCCAATCGCCCGGGTCCGGACGCTTTCCATGAAGTCCTTGACGACATCCAGTGCAACGTCGGCTTCGAGGAATGCACGCCGCACATCGCGCAGTGCATCGGCGATGTTGTCTTCCGAGAGTTTGGATTTCCCGGTCAGGCCACGGAAGGTCTGTGTAAGGCGCTCGCTGAGATTCTCGAACATGACGGCCAGATCTGCTTGTGAGGCCGGGGATTATAGGGCTTTCAGCGTCTGGCGGCTTGTGCCACACTGCCTCGCGTCCAAGCAAAAAAGCCTCGCCTTCCTATCGACACGCAACTGCTACACGTCGGTGCAGCACTGGTCTACGGCATTGTCCTCGCGCTTCTCGGGCGCGGTCTTGCGAATGAACGACTGGCACTGCAATCATCCGGCTACGTGCTGCTCACGCTGGCCATGGTTCTGCACGCAATGGTTATCTGGTCCGCTGCCACATCACCGTCGGGCTTCGACCTCGGCCTGCAGCTCGCCCTGAATCTGATGTTTCTGGTCATGACGGTTTTTGTGGCGATGTGTACGGTGACTCTGCCCGTCACGATTCTCCTCATTCCGCTGATACCGCTCGATCTGGTCTTGCTCTTGTGGTCAGTATTCGCCGGTCGCTCTCCTGGCGCGCAAGCTATCACCATGCAAACCCTGCCCCACGTCATCATTTCCATACTTGCAGCCAGCGTGTTGTTGCTGGCTTTCCTGCAGGCGCTGCTGTTGCGCACCGTTGAGCGTCATCTGAAATCCCACAGCTTTACCTGGGCACAGCACGTCCCTCCTCTGGAAACCCTGGAAAAACTGCTGTTTGCCGCCATCTGGACAGGCCTCATTCTGCTTCTGGTCGGGATCGCCACCGGCTTCCTGTATCTGGAGGACATGTTTGCCCAACGCGTCGTCCATCACACCGTACTGCTGAGCGCCGCGGCCGTCGGCTACATCGTCTTCCTGGTCGGGCGATATCGCCTGGGCTGGCGGGGTGAAACCGCGGTGCGTTGGGTGCTTATCTCCACCGGCCTGCTCGTGCTCGGTTATTTTGGCAGCAAATTCGTCATAGAAATCCTCCTGGCACCAGCATCGTGAGCGTTGACGCCATACCACTCTCCGCGCTGTTCACGACCCTGGTCGTGCTGATGGTGTTCTCGGCTTATTTTTCCGGCAGTGAAACCGCACTGATGTCCCTCAATCGGTATCGACTGAAACATCTGGTGAATGAGGGCAAGGGCAGCGCAATCAAGGCCAGTCGGATGCTCGCACGTCCGGATCGCATGCTGGGCGTCATCCTGATCGGTAACAACCTGGTCAATTTTACTGCTGCAACCGTGGCGACCATCATTGGATTGCGCGTGGCGGGTGATACCGGTGTGCTTGCCGCTCCCTGGATTCTGACCTTTGTATTTCTTATCTTCGGCGAGATCGCGCCGAAAACTCTGGGCGCAGCGAGACCGGAGCCCATCGCCTTCGCGTCGGTGTACCTGCTCGAGCCTCTGCAAAAAGTCCTGCACCCGCTGATCGTAGCGTTGAACTGGTTCTCCAACATGCTGGTCAATCCCTTCATCAGGGGCAATCATGTCACTGACCAGCTATC
>CAMDVY010000131.1 GCA_945878745.1 Klebsiella pneumoniae
CCACCACTTCCACCTTGTCGAAGCGCTTCATGATCTCTTCCCACATCACGCGCAACTGCATTTCGGCCAGCCGGTTCCCCATGCAGCGATGAATGCCAAAACCGAAGGACAGGTGTGATCGTGCGTTGGCGCGGTCGACAACCATTTCATCCGCATTGGCGAACACTTCCGCATCACGATTGCCGGAGACATACCACATCAGTATCTGATCGCCGGCCTTGATCTGCTTGTCGCGAATCATGACGTCTTCATTGGCTGTGCGACGCATGTAAGCCAACGGCGTTTGCCAACGGATGATCTCTGCAACCATGTTCGGAATGACGGATGGATCCTTCCTCAACTTGTCGTACTGCGCCGGGAACTGATTGAGCGCGAGCACCCCGCCACTGATGGAATTGCGGGTGGTGTCATTACCACCAACGATCAGCAGGATGAGGTTGCCGAGAAACTCGAAGGGCGTCATTTCTTTGGTGTTCTCACCATGGGCAAGCATCGACACCAGATCGTGCCCAGGATTCTTTTTCCGCTCTTCCCACAGTCTTGTGAAGTAGTGAAGACACTCCAGCAATTCCGTCCGGCGCTGCTCTTCGGTTTCGATCAAACCCATACCGGGAACGGCAGTCGCGACATCCGACCAGCGGGTCAGCTTGCGCCGCTCTTCATACGGAAAATCAAACAGGGTCGCCAGCATCTGCGTCGTCAATTCGATCGACACGCGGTCAACCCAGTTGATCGTCTCACCAACCGGCAGCGCGTCGAGAATCACACCGATGCGCTCACGAATCAGTGCCTCCATCTGCTTCAGGCTCATCGGCGCGACGATGGGCGCTACCGTCTTGCGCTGCACATCGTGCTTCGGCTGATCCATGGCGATGAACATCTGGATATTCAGCGCGCCTTCCGGCAAGGGCGTGCCTACCGGAAACCCAAGCGTGATACCGCTTGCTGAAGAGAACTGTTGGTGATTCGTATCTACGGCCTTGATGTCCTCATACCGTGTGAGCGACCAATACCGGCCCGCAAGATCCGTCTGATTTAAATGCACTGGATCTTCGTTGCGAAGTCGTTCGAAGTACCCCCACATCTTGTTCTCTGCAAACAATCGCGGATTGATAGGATTGATGGCCTCGAGCGGAATCGAATACGGATCGGGAATCGGGCTGGTCATATCGATGCCCGCCATGCCCGGACGCTTGAGCGCGTCTTCATTGAGTTTGGGGGTCGCGACGGCTTCGCTCATGGTGTTTCGCCTACATTGATGTCAATAACTAGGGTAGTGAAGCTGCGGGCTTTCGGCAATGTGCTTCTGGGGTCAGCCGCGGGAATCGCCGTTTGCTGCCAGAAGCTTCGAGACGAAGATCACATCCCGTCAGACGTTTCTGCCTCGAAGGCCATTACGGGCCATCTGCAGAGCCACGACCAGCGCCCAACCCACGATGCAGACCGCGATATCGGCCTGGGCATCCCAGATATCGCCCTGTGACCCGACATAAGCGAGACCACCATCCCCAATCGTTACCGCCGCCGCCCATTCCAGCAGCTCATATAGCGCGGATGTGGACAAAACGACGTGAAAGGACAGGTGCCTGGCCGCTCGAGTACTGGTTCGCAGGCGCTGGAGAAATGTCTCACAGATGGGTTGCGTCATGCACAGTCCCCAAAGGAGATGCACCAGACGGTCGTAGTTGTTTCGCTCCCATCCCAACACGTCATCGATCGACACACCGGTGCAATCCAGAAACCACTCGTTGTAAGGCGTAAGGGAATAGGTGTAATGGGTACCAATGGTATGCGCACAGAACAACGCGGCCAGGCCCATCCACGAGCTGAACGAATAGCGGACTCCACGCTGCATCAACAGAGCGAGGACGACCAGAACCGTGGCGATCTGCTCAAGCGCCCAGGTAAGCCGATCAATGGGGGCGAAAGCGCATAACGACCAGACGACAGCGCAAACCGCTATCAGCACCCGGATCCGCATGCGAATGGTGTTCTCCATCTGCACAGCGTACCGCGACATGTCGTCGCTGTGGATTGTGGAACCTGCGTGGGCGCGCTATAAGAGAAACCGGAGCCGGGGGGAGCCCTTCGATGAATAACGAATACGTGCTGGAAATTCCTGAGCAGATCGACATCGCGGTGTGCCCGGAGCGGACTGCGCAGGCTGCCACGCGGCCCTGGCCCGCTGGTACCACGATCGTTTCGGCAGACAGCCATCTGATCGAACAGGATTATTGGTACGACGGCTTCCCGGAAGACAAAAAAGAACAGGCGCCTCGCATGCAGTTCATCGACGGTCTGTTTGACCTGTCGATCGGTGACAAGCATATGACCCCACCGGCCATTGCCCGCCACCTGTGTGTTTCCATGGAGTGCACACCAGGACTCAACGATATCCAGGCTCGTCTCAAGGATCTGGACATTGAAGGCGTTGAGAAAGAACTGATCTTCCCGCAACGGCTGTTCGGACTCTTCATGTTCGGCGAGATGCAAAATCGTGAAGAAGTGTTCGGGCTCTACAACGAAGCGATCGCACGTCGATGCGCTGAGGCACCCGGGCGCCTGTACTCGGTGATGGTGCCTAACTATTGGGACATGGCTGAAGCCGCCAGTTCAGTTGCCCGGTGCAGGGCCCTCGGTGCTCGTGGGCTGATGGTGCCACTCAAGCCAGGACGCAACGCGGCCGGCAAACACATCAACTACAACGATCCGGCTCTGGATCCACTCTATGGCGCCATCGCCGACAGCGGCATTCCGTTGATCTTTCACATCGGGGAAGCTGTGCCGACCGCGATGCCCGGCGCCGCTGGCATATCGGTGCTGACCCAGATGCAGGGTTTTCGACTGCAGTGGTCATCATTGGTGTTTGGCGGCGTGTTTGATCGGTTTCCGAAACTGCGCGCAGTATTCGTTGAAGGCGGTCTGGCGTGGGTGGCCAGCATGCTGCACGACGCGGACATGGCCGCCACACACTTCAAAACGAGCCTCAATCCAAGACTGGCACATGCGCCAAGCTGGTACTGGCGCAATCACTGTTATGCGACGTTCATGACGGATCCCGTGGGCTTGTCACTGCTTGATCGAATCGGACCGGAAACCTGCATGTGGTCTTCGGACTATCCGCATCAGGAGTCCACGTTCGGTTACACACGCAGCTCCATTCAGGCCGTGTTCGATGCAACTACCGTAGAAAACGCGCAGAGGATTGTCGGCAAGACAGCCCTTGAATTGTTCAATATGCGGTAGACATCTACCATATGCAGGAGCGATCTCCTGATCGCGACATTCGATGAGTCTAACCATCGCGGTCTGGAGACCGCTCCTACAAGACTGAATCGCGGTCGGAGACCGCTACATCAATCGTCGAACATACCTTTCCGCGGCCCGGTATAGCCAAACAGATAGGCGCCAACCTTCCGCATCTGGATTTCTTCCGACCCTTCAGTGATGCGGTAGCGACGGTGATGGCGATAGATATGCTCGAATGGCTTGTGCCGTGAGTAGCCGATGCCACCGTGCACCTGCATCGCGCGATCCGCAGCCTCGCAGCACAGTCGGTTCGCCCAGTAGTTGCACATGGAAACCTGATCTGAAATCGTCCGCGCTACCAGCTTGTGATCCATGCGATCGATGTCCCAGGCAGTCTTGCGAATCAGCAACCGCAGCATCTCGCACTGTGTATGCAGTTCGATGAGTGGCCATTGAATGGCCTGATTGGTCGACAGTGCCTTGCCAAACGGCTTGCGGTGGCGCGCGTACTTGACACTCTCGTTGATGCAGAACACAGCCGCACCCAGTGACGACGCCGCCTGTCGTATGCGGTTCTGGTGCACAAAACTCTGTCCGATCGCGAGGCCATTGCCCACCTGCCCCCAATACGAATCTTCCGGAATCCATACATTCGTAAAGGAAATCCGCGGATGGTCTGAAGGCATATTGAAGGTCCACAGGTACTCTTCAATCTGGTAACCCGGTGTGGTGGTTGGCACCAGGAAACAGGTAATGCCGGCTGCGTCACCGTCCTTTCCGCTGGTCCGCGCAAAGGTCATGATGTGGGTGGCGTGATGTGCGCCGGTGGTCCACATCTTCTCACCGTTAATGAGCCAACCGGGCTTGCCATCCTTGTCCTGACGAACGGCAGTGGTTTCCATCCACGTGGCATCCGAACCGTGGTTTGGTTCTGTAAGTCCGAATCCGGTTCGCAACTGCCCCTTCATGACCTTGTCTACGTCCCGTGCATACTGCTCAGGTGTTGCGAATTCCTTGAACATGACGACAAACGGATTGTTGCCAACCACCGAGTGTTCGGTCTGCAGGTCGTTGTGCAATCCCAACCCCTGCGCGGCAAGGTGCTCCCGGATCACCGCCATGGCGAGGTTGGAACCACCCTGCCCGCCAAACTCCTTTGGCCATGCAAATCGGAGGAAGCCCGCCTTGTCGGCCTCGGCACGCGCTTCTCCCAACAACGCCTCCCACTCTGCCCGAGGCAGTCCACCGCCTTCAAAATCCGTACGCGCCCATTCGCGTCGATGATCAAAAAACCGGATGTTGTCGTCGCGATTCTCGATCGGCTTGATCTTTTCTTCGATGAAGGCATCCACGCTGGCGAGAAAGTCCACCAGATCCTTGGGCAAATCAAAATCCATCATCGTCCCCCTGTTGGTTGTTTGGATTCCGCTGACTCTACCTCTTCCGCTGCGACGTTGCAGGCAGATGGCATCACCTGGCTGGTCCTGCTATAGAAGCACTCGGGGAATCAATAAGGGGAAACGCGGTGACTGCACTGCATCGAGTACTGATCGCCAATCGAGGCGAAATCGCCATACGCATTCGCCGAGCCATTCATGCTCGCGGCGCTGAAGCCGTTGCCGTCTACGCCGGGATCGACGCCGACAATCTGCACATCCAGGGCTGCGACGACGTGCGGATGCTGCCCGGAGCGGGCATCGCACCCTATCTTGATATCGATGCGATCATTGCTGCGGCACGTGACACGGGCTGTACTGCGATCCATCCCGGCTATGGTTTCCTTGCCGAAAATACTGAGTTCGCGAAGCGTTGCGCGCTTGAAGGCTTCACCTTTGTCGGTCCTTCACCTGAAGCGCTCGCGCTCTTCGGTGACAAGACACGCGCACGCAAACTCGCACAACAACTGAACATTCCGGTGATTGCAGGCAGCGACGGGGTCCTCCTGGATACGGCACAGGCTCGGGAGGCCGCATCCAGGGTGGGCTACCCTGTCATGCTCAAGGCGGCCGCGGGTGGTGGCGGGCGTGGCATGCGCATCGTGACGCGTCCGGACGACATGGCCGCGGCCTTTGAGCGCGCAAGCAGCGAAGCACTGGCGGCCTTTGGCAACGGCGCCATCTTCCTCGAACGTCAGGTTCTTCGACCACGTCACATCGAAGTACAGATTCTCGGCGATGCCACCGGCAACATTCTGCATCTGCATGAACGGGATTGTTCCGTGCAGCGTCGACACCAGAAGGTCATTGAAATTGCCCCGGCATTGAATCTCGACCCTGTATTGAGACAGCAGTTACTGGATGACGCTGTGAAACTCGCCAAAGCCTCTGCCTACGTAAACGCCGGTACCGTGGAGTTCCTCGTCGTGCCTGAATCGGGCGAGTACTTCTTTATCGAGTGCAACCCACGCATCCAGGTGGAACATACGGTGACCGAACAGATCACCGGCATCGATCTGGTGGACGCACAACTCGCTATCGCCGAAGGAAGAACGCTCGCTGAACTCGGTTTTGCCAATCAGGACGCGATCGGCGCGGCGCGCGGAGCAGCAGTGCAGGCCAGAGTCGTCGCCACGGGCGTCGGACTACTCACCGGCTACAAAGAGCCATCCGGCATGGGGATTCGCGTCGATGCCAGTGCCTATGCGGGCTTCGCGCCTCCCATGCAGGTTGACCCATTGCTGGCCAAAGTCATCGGGTTCAGCACTCAACGGAATCTCAGCGGTGATCACGCCCTGGATACTGCGCTCGGCCGTGCTCGGCACGCCATCGACGAATTTCTGCTGGTCGGGATCGACACCAATCTCCAGGAGTTGCGCGCCATTCTCGAGCATCCGGATCTGCGTTGCGGCGATGCCCGCACTACCTTTCTCGATGAGCATCCGGACCTTGGCAAGCACTCTGCAGCCACCAAAACCGTTGCGCAGTTTCTCGGCAAATCTGTATCCGGAGGATCAACTGCAAGCAGACCAGCGGCGCCACAACTTCCCGTTGGTGCAGATGAAACTGCAGCCAAGAGCCCAATGGACGGCGCGCTGCTGGAGATGGTCGTGAGCGTTGGTGACTTTGTCAGCTCAGGCGCGACACTGATGATCATTCACGCCATGAAGATGGAAACCATGATCACCGCGCCAATCAACGGACAGGTGATGCGGCTCGCGGCACTCAACCCGGAAGATGCAGTATCAGCCGGTCAGATTGTCGCAGTCATCGCGCCATCGGCGACACAGGATCATGACAGGCCAACTGATGGCGCGGCATCCACCTGGCAGGAAGTGCTTGACTCGGTAGCGACTCTGCAGGGAATCGCCAGGGATCGACTGGCACCAGGATCGACCGAATCCGGAGTGGTGCGCCAACGATCCCGTGGCAAGCTGACGTGCCGCGAACGGATCGAACTGCTGCTGGACTCCGAGAGTTTTCGTGAGGTCGGCAGCCTCGCCGGATTCACATCGTACGGAGAAGACGGTTCTATCTCGGCGTTTACCCCAGCCAATCATGTCGGCGGCTGGGGCGAGATCGAAGGTCGAACAACGATCGTCTGCGCCGATGATTTTACCTCACGCGGTGGACACGCCGACGGTGCGATTGGTGCGAAGAGCATGCATCTGGACCGATTGTCCCTGGAGATGCGCATCCCCTCGGTTCGTTTGTTGGACGGTTCATCAGGCGGTGGCTCAGTTGCCGCCATGGTGCCGGAGCAAAAAAAAGAGGGCGAGAGCCGTGCCCGCGAGAGCACCGGCGCAATCACAGCTGGACGACCACGCGTATCGGGCAGCGGTGGTTCATTCCTCCCCGGACACTTAGGCAGCACGCTATACGCGGAACAGCTGGCAACGGTCCCCGTTGTCAATGTGCTGCTCGGCAGTGTCGTGGGGATCGGCGCAGCCAAGGCGGTGCTCGGCCACTTCTCGGTCATGGTGCGAGACATCGCTCAGCTGTTTGTCGCTGGTCCGCCGGTCGTGAGTCACGCCATGGGTTACGACGTTACCAAGGAAGACCTGGGTGGCTGGCACATCCACTGTCGCAACGGATCGGTCGACAACCTGGCAGAATCAGAGGCCGAAGCGATCAGCATGACGCAGCGCTTCCTGTCCTATTTGCCAGCTAACGCGTTCGAAGCGCCAGCGACGAATGCCACGCGCAGCGATGACCCGCCAAACCGCAAGGAAGGGGAGCTTGCGACCATCATCCCTCGCAAGCGCACGACCACGTTTGATATCCGGCGGGTCATTCGACTACTCACCGACCGCGACTCCTTCTTCGAAATGGGCAGCCTTTGGGGAACGGATCAGGTGGTCGGGATGGCGCGTTTCAATGGCCACGCCGTCGGTGTCATCGCCTCTGACAGTCAACACATCAATGGCGGCGCGCTCACTGCTGACGGCTGCCGCAAGCTGACCCGACATCTTGATCTGTGCGATCTCTTTCATATCCCCGTATTGAACCTGGTGGACAATCCTGGCTTTGCCGT
>CAMDVY010000132.1 GCA_945878745.1 Klebsiella pneumoniae
CCTCGGTGCCGTGCCCTACGAAGAAGTTCCCGCTCATATCGCTGAAGCCGACTGTTGTATCTGCCCGCTCCCGGACATCCCAGAGTGGCGGGTATCCAGTCCGTTGAAGGTGTTGGAGTACATGGCAACCTGTAAGCCGATGATTCTCACACCCATCGACGCACACCGCCAAGTTGCGAGCGACCTGGATTCGGTTGTCTGGACCTGCGGTTACGAGCCTGCCGATTTCGTGCAGGCCATCATCGTTGCCAAGTCGAACCTAAGTTCGTTGCAAGCTGGAACAACGGCTGCACTTGAACGCGTTCGGACCTCGTTCGAATGGCAAGTGCAGGCTGACAAGCTCGACCATCACCTTTGCCACACCTTGGCTCTGGCGGCGAACACTCAGAGGGCAGACCATTGATGCATTTCGTCGTTCTCTCGCAGCTTGTCTCGTCGATGCCGTTTTCAATTGGGTTCCGCAGAAACACTCCGATCAAGGATATTTTCCTCATCTGCCATCATGATTTTCTGTCTGCTCTATGCCGATATTTTCTGAAGGCCCGAGCTCATTACACCTTTCTCAAGTTTTGCCAGGTAGATGACTGTCATGAAACACGCTGAGACCAGGCGGTCAGGACAAGCAGGACCGAGGCATCCAATTCAAAAGCCAGATGAAGAAACACCAATCGTTGTCGACAACCTAAAGCGGTCAGGGTGATCTGAATGGCACACATCTGTATTCTCCTCCCATGCCATTGGGGTGCAGCGCGAGGTGGCGCTGAGTTCCAGTCGCACCTGCTCGCCGAGTATCTGATCGACAACTCAGACCACACTGTAACCTTCCTCGCAAACCGACCTCCGGAGCGCACAGAAGACTATCGATACCACGTCAGACGCTTTGGAGGTCCAAGACTTCCAGGCGGACTCCGCTGGGGGCGATTACCCGACACGCTCGATCTGCTCAACACATTGAAGGAAGTTCGGCCCCAAGTCATTGTGCAGATGGTGGCCTCCGCCTACACAGGAGTTGCTGCATGGTACGCACAAAGAACGGGGAGCCATCTCTATTGGTACATTGCAAGCGACATGGACATCGCACCGTCACCTGTCGTCGGAGTCCATGGGCTGGCTGAAGTGATTGATCGCAACATGTTCATCTACGGACTGCGGCACGCCAACTACATCATCGCGCAGACTCACAGTCAGTCAGACGTGCTGCATCGGAACTTCGGACGGCACGCTGACTTGACCATTCCAAATTTCCTTCCATACGCTGAATTAAATCAGAGCAAACAAGCGGGCTTTACAGTCTCGTGGATTGCCAATATCAAAAAACTGAAACGACCCGAACTTTTTGTTGATCTTGCCCGTGCGTGTCGTGAAACACCCGAAATCTTCTTCCGAATGGCAGGGCGAGTTGCTGACGACCAGTTAGCCTTGGTAATAGATCAAGCGACCAGGGAACTGCCAAACTTCCAGTATCTGGGAGAATTGAGCTTGGATGGCGTGGAAGCCGAACTCGACAAAGCGGATGTTTTCGTAAATACATCCGATTACGAAGGTTTCCCGAATACTTTTATCCAGGCTTGGTTACACGCTGTGCCTGTGATCAGCTTGAATGTCGACCCGGACGGGACCATGGCGAGACACGGGATCGGCATCCGAACGGAAACTATGGAATTGATGCTCGACCAGCTTCTCGAACTCAAGACCGATCGCGCATCCCTGGAATCGATGGGAAAAAAGGCGAGGGAATACGCTATCGCCAATCACTCTCTCGCCAATGCAGCCAAGCTCTGCAAACACTTCGAGAGCGTACTAGCCCGAAAATAGGTGTCTTCCGACGACAACGAGAACTCTCCTGACTTTTCGCTGGTTTGCGCGGTCCTCCATCGATCGGCTACCCATCTCTTTTTCAATCGGAGTGCTAGATCAGATGGTGCCTAAGCTCTTTCAACTGACGGGTGCTCCATTGAGCAAGCCAATGCCGACTTGCGAAAGGTAATGCTCGGGAAGGGTCGCGTCACCGGCTGACCTTCAAACCCTCATCAATATTCCGCACTAATCTACGCGCCGCTCCAAACGGAACACCGAGACTTGGGTTCGCGCGTCCTCAACTGAAGGGAATCCCGCAATGATGTCGGGATACTCCGCGCGGTACTTGTCCACGTACGCCGTCAGCACATCTTCAAAGCCCTCGTGCACGGCAACCGCGCTCAGCGGGTACGTCGAATCGCCCAACCGCATCTCTACCGGCCCGCCCTCACCCAGCATCGAGACCCAGCCGCTATCCCGCGCACCAACCACATGCAGATCGCCCGCGCTCTCTACCACCCAGATGATGACCACACGAGGCAAGACTCCAGGTACGCGAAGCCGAATCTCATCGACATCCGTGGTATCTGGCCATTGTTCGGGAGCAGTGGCCGACGTCCCGCCGATGAAGAGTCCGGGCAACGGGCCGATCGGCGCAATCGCGATGACAATCAAGAGAACGAGCCCCAGCAGGGACAGCCCGATTTTCAGCGCTTTCATCATGTTCTTCGCCTCCTGCCCGTTGCTCAGGCCCGTTGCGTTGGTTTCGGATGCCAGTAGGTCAGATACTCGGCGTACAGCACTCGATCTGCAATGCCTTCCACTTCGATCTGATGACAGGTCTTGAGTAGAACCTCTCCCGACGATTTGGGCGTAACCGCCAGCAGAGAGATATGGGACCTCAGGCGCACGCCATCGCCGATGACCACGGGTTTGAGTACACGCACCCGATCGAGGCCATAGTTGAGCGGATTCTGGCCATCAAGTGGTGACAACTCTGCCGAACGATAGAAATGCGACAACAGCGCCAGCATGTGAAAGCCGTGAATCAACGTGCCACCGTAAGGCGTCGTTCTGGCATATTCCGGATCGCAGTGCCCAGGCGTGCGCCAGCGTGTTACTTCACCGAACACATTGACCTGCACCTGGTCGATGAACACCCAGTCGCTGACACCGAGCTTTTCCCCGATGCGACTGGCTGCGGTGCTGAGCAGGAATGGCTGCTGCATGGGTCCGTCTCCTCTTCGATCTCTCAAGCCGTTGCGCTACTGTAGGCACATCGTAACGCGCATGACGGCGAACAGCGCCAGTCAACGCCATGCTTCCTGACCTCCAATCCAGAGCCGAACTGAAAAACCTGAGAAAAAGCCAATGCACAAGACAATTTCGGTGAGTACCACAGCACTACTGGTCGCAACGCTCGCGGCCTGCGGAGGACCAGAACCGACGGCTCCGACAGAGGCAGCAGGCACGTCAGATTCGACTGCAGAGGTTGCTGCTCAAACCCGCGAGGCTGCCAAGGGTGTTGAGGCACCAGAGAACACACCGCCGTCCTCCGCTACCGGTCCGCAGCCACGGCCGGGCGGTGGTTTCAACGCGGAGGAATCCGGAGTCAAAGGTCACCTCGCGATCAAGATCAGATGGACGGCAGAAATAATCAAAGGCATTCCAGACGAAGGGCTCACCACGACGGTGTACAACCGCTTCGCGACGCTTGATTGTCCAATCACTTCCGGCGATGAAGCCAACTATTCGTACTTCGCGATGGTCGACAATCCGAACGGTGATCCCATGGCCGCAACAGGCGCCTACCAGCCATGGTGGAATGAAGACTGCACGGGGACGTTGAAGATCGACGATACCTACCATGCGGATGATCCCACGCTGGCGGGTCCGGAGCCGATTGTGCACACCACCGGGGTACGGCCACTGCAGACCGGTGACACGCCGCTGACCATCGAAACGGATTTGAACCGGGGACGCACTCGATACATGTTCGTCACTCCCAGTACCGACGGGTTCGAACAGTTGGCCGTCAAAGGCTACCAGGAAGGCAAACTCGTTGCCGCGACCGCAGCGCCGATGGCGACGATGGATATCACAAAAAATGGGGTTATCGGCAGTGGTCTGCATGCATTCGACGTCGAAGGCGGTGTTCTGCAGGTTGACTGGGCCTTCAAGCGCATGAGCACAACACCCTGACGATCAACCCTTGCCGCTCGGATCGTCAGCACGGGCCAGTCATTGGGGGAAACCACCGTTGAAAAGGCTGGATGAATTACCTATCTTCGACCAGGTATCCCTTCACGCATGACCCAAACCATGACCATTCAGAGCCTTCCCAGCGCCCCGCACACCAAGCTTCCATCGGTGGAGGAACTCGGTTTCGACCCGGACGCACTGCGTGACAAGTACCGCATGGAGCGCGACAAGCGCTTGCACGTGGACGGCAATGCGCAATACCAGGAAGTGGTTGGCGACTTCTCACGCTACGTCGATGACCCTTACGCCGAGGCGATACAACCTCGAGCCGCGTTGAACGACGAAGTGGATGTCCTGATCGTGGGTGGTGGTTTTGGTGGCCTGATCTGCGGCGCGCGCCTGCGCGAAGCGGGCGTGGCACGTATCCGAATTATCGAAAAGGCGGGTGATGTCGGCGGCACCTGGTACTGGAACCGCTATCCCGGTGCGGCCTGCGATACCGAGGCCTACATCTACCTGCCACTGTGCGAAGAGCTCGGTTACACACCTCGCTCGAAGTATGCGTTCGCATCGGAAATCTTCGAACATGCGCGCAGGCTCGCGCGCCACTATCGCCTGTATGACGACATCTGCCTGCAGACACAGGTTAAAGGCATACAGTGGGACGAGACAGCGCAGCGCTGGCACATCCGCACCGATCGTGGTGACACCATGCGTGCCCGCTTCGTGATCATGTCCAACGGCCCGCTCAATCGCCCCAAGCTGCCGGGCATCCCCGGCATCCGTGACTATCGCGGACACACTTTCCACACCAGCCGCTGGGACTACGACTACACCGGCGGCAGCCCGGAAGGTGGCCTGCACAAACTCGCCGACAAACGGGTAGCCATCATCGGTACGGGCGCAACCGCCGTTCAGTGTGTGCCTCACCTGGGCGCCAGCGTACAATCGTTGTACGTGTTTCAGCGCACGCCATCCTCCGTCGATGTACGCGACAACCGACTGACCGATCCCGTCTGGGCGGCTGGCCTGCAACCCGGTTGGCAGCGTGAGCGCATGGAGAATTTCAACACGCTGACGTCCGGTGGTGTGGTGGAAAAAGATCTGATCCAGGACGGCTGGACCGAGATAATCCGTAACCTCGTCTCCATGGCCAAGTTTCGTGGCTCTGGTGTGGACTGGAACGAAGTGCCGAAACTGATGGAAATCGCCGATTTCCAGAAGATGAACCAGATCCGCGCGCGTGTTGACACCGTAGTCAAGGACAAGGCGACCGCGGACGCGCTGAAACCCTGGTACCGCCAGTTCTGCAAGCGCCCCTGTTTCCACGACGAGTACCTGCCGACGTTCAATCGAGAGAACGTACACCTCATCGATACCGATGGTCTCGGTGTGGAGCGCATCACCGAAACCGGAGTGGTGGCAAACGGCGTGGAATACACCGTGGACTGCATTGTCTTCGCCACTGGATTCGAGGTGGGCACCGAATACACTCGACGCTCGGGATATGACGTGGTGGGCCGTGACGGGTTGACCCTCAGCAACAAGTGGGCAGACGGCATCCGCACGCTGCATGGTTACACCACGCACGGTTTCCCCAATCTCTTCATCATCGGCAACTCGCAGTCCGCCGCGACCACCAACTTCCCGCATGCCATGGATGAATCTGCACTGCATTTCCAATACCTGATCCGCAAGTGCATGGATGATGGCATCAACAGCGTCGAACCCAGCAAGGCCGCAGAAGATGCGTGGGTGGACCACATCGTCGATATCTCGCGTTTCAACGCGGATTTTCTCGCGGCATGTACCCCCGGCTACTACAACAACGAAGGAAGGCCGAGCCGACGCAGCATCCAGAACGGTGCGTACGGCAAAGGTCCGAACCCGTTTTTCAAGATCACCAGGGCGTGGCGGGAATCGGGGGAGATGGACGGGATGATGAAAGGATGAACAGCAGTCACCGGACATCTCGCACAACCGCATACAATGGTCCTCGATGACCCAATCCTCCTCCCCTATCATCGGTAGCGACCGGCGCTTCAGTGACTCCCACCGCGAGGTGCTGGCCGCACTCGCAAATCTGATGATTCCATCCCAGGCGGATCTGCCAGCCGCGGCCGACGAGACGATCCTGGATGACATCCTTCGCGAACTGGTCAACCGCGCGCCAATAGTGCGCCGAGGCCTCGATCGACTTGCACAAATCACGGCCGATGCTCAAGGCGCACCCTTTGCGCATATCGACACCAGTGACCAGATGGCGTTGATCAACCGGCTGCGACATGAGGACCCTGAATTTCTCCGATGTTTCGAAACCGTGGTTGCAGCCTGTTACTACCGTGATGATCGAGTGCTTCGTGCCCACGGGCTAACCGCCGGAGCGCCGTTTCCCAACGGTCGTGCGGTGGCGCCAACCGACTGGACCCTGCTCGACCCGGTGCGCACACGCAAGCCATTCTTCAGGATCCCATGAGTCGGACCAATGACATTGTCGACATACTGATCATCGGTGCCGGTGCTGCCGGCGCGGCGGTAGCCCACAGTCTGGTCGACACCCGAATGAAGATCCTGTGTCTCGAGCAAGGCGATTGGGTCAGGTCATCCGACTACCCAACCAACGGCCGTGACTGGGAATCGCGTCCGGATTTTTCCGGCAGCCCGAACCTGCGTCGACGACCGGCGGACTATCCCATCGACGACACCACATCGCCCGTCAAACCCGTGAACTTCAATGGCGTGGGTGGTGGAACGATCCTCTACATGGCTCACTTTCCCCGGTTTCACCCATCCGACTTTCGTACCCGGAGTCTGGATGGTGTGGGTGACGACTGGCCCATTTCGTATCAGCATCTCGAACCGTTTTTCGCCGCCAACGATCAGGTTATGGGGGTGGCCGGTTTGCCTGGTGATCCCGCGTGCCCACCCAAGGATGGCCTGTTGCCACCCGTGCCGCTCGGTACGCTGGGCGAAACCGTCGCCCGGGGATTCAACGCCCTTGGCTGGCACTGGTGGCCTTCGGAAAGTGCCATTGCCACCGTACCGTACAACGGCCGTGGCGCCTGTCTGAATCTCGGACCCTGTGCGTCCGGTTGTGCACAAGGCGCCAAAGCCAGTGTTGACATCACCTACTGGCCGGAAGCCATTCGCCGAGGCGTGGAACTGCGCACCCGATGTCGGGTACGCGAAATCACGCTGGACGAGCGCGGTATGGCGCGTGGCGTGGTGTATTTCGACGAAGCCGGTATCGAACACGAGCAGCGGGCGCACATCGTCATCGTTGCGTGTAACGGCATCGGCACGCCGCGATTGTTGCTCAACTCACGGTCGGCCAGTTTTCCCGATGGCCTCGCCAACTCCAGTGGGCTGGTTGGGCGCAACCTGATGTTGCACTGCATGACCGTAACCCAGGGCACCTTCGATCGCCCACTGAGCGGCTGGCAGGGGCCGATCGGCTGTTCACTGTGGAGCAAGGAGTTCTACGAGACCGATCCGGCGCGCGGTTATGCACGTGGATACACCATGGAAATACTGCGAGGCAGCGGGCCGGTGGCCACCGCCCAGGGTGGCCTCATGCGCGGCGCATTGCCGTGGGGACAAAGCCACCATGCGGCCTTTCGGCACATGTTCGATCGCACGGCCACCATCGTTGCGGTGGGTGAAGATCTGCCGGAAGAAAGCAATCGCGTGACGCTTGATCCCGATACCTG
>CAMDVY010000133.1 GCA_945878745.1 Klebsiella pneumoniae
CCGTCTGGAATCGAGTGATCCAGTGCTGCCAGGCGGCCTCGTCTGTGGTGAGTTCGAGGAGATCCGCCATACGCAAACCGAACAGCGGTCCTCGCAATGCTGCGCGCAGAGTCTCCAATCGTGCGGAACTGTCTGCAGCACGCAGCACGAAGAGCAGATCCAGTGCTTCTTCGCTCTCGAACACGCTGTCGCGATGCAGGCACACCGAGGCTACGCCATGACGAGCGAGCGAACGCTGAATACTGGCTGCTTCGCGGTTGGCGTTGACGAGCACTGCGATATCGCCGGCCTGAACCGGTTGCATGGATCCGTTTTCGAGCTGAATTCGGGCACCGGTTGCAGGATCGAGCAAGCTGCAGATCTCGCTGACGGTCGAGTCAAGAAGACGCTGTTTCGCCTGTTCGGCGGTGAGATGTGATTCGTCGACCGCCCAGGCGGTGATCGAAGGGATCGGCGCACCGTTCTGAACGAGCACACGGTCGCCTGTCGTGCGGCCACAGCACACGGGCTGGAACTGGATCTGCGGAATCAGGAACGGCCCTTCCTGATTTTTCCCGGTGGCGCCAACAAAAAGCGACTCGACACCGTTGAGTACTCCCTGTGTGGAACGGTAATTCGTGTCGAGGTGATAACAACCGTCCGCATCGCGAGCGGCCTGCAAATAGGCGAACACGTCGCCACCACGAAAGCCATAGATGGCCTGCTTCGGATCACCAATCATCACCAGAGCGCCGGTGGCACGGCCCTGGTAGGTGTTGCGAAGGATCTCGTACTGCAGAGGATCGGTGTCCTGAAACTCATCCACCAGCGCATAGGGCCAGCAATGATGCAGGGCGGTCGCAAGTGCCGATCCACGTTCGGGATCGGTGATCGATTCGTACAACGACTCGATCATGTCGGCGAAGCTGAATTGTCGACCGACTCGTTTACGTTGATGAATGGACGCCCGTACCGTCGTCAGAGCAGCCTTGGTTGCAGCGATGCAAGCAGCCGATCGAAGTGATGCGAGCGCCTGCAACAGTTCAGGATCCTGCGGGCGATAGATGGCCATCGCCTTGGCCTTCTTGAAGTGACGGCCGATTCCGTCGATGGAGTGCATGTCGGCCAGCCACGCAGGCAGCGCGGGGTATCCGGAAGACGTCCCTTGCAGACCCGAATCGAGTATTCCCAACAGTTCTTCGACGCCGCCGCAGAAATCGATCGCCTTGTATAGCGCCTTGTCTTTCAGCAGGGCATCGTTGTCCCAGGCGCGTGAGAGCACTTCCTGCAAATCGTGCCGCTTCGTTGACCAGAGCGTTCGTACACGTGCGGTCAACACATCAAGCATGCCTTCATCCGGGTCCCAGAGGTCGAGATGTGGCTTTTTCAAGGCAGGGTCGAGGTCTGCCTCAAGTTTTTTCGGTGTTGACCATAACTCGAGAAACGCTGTGGCTTGCGCGTGTGACTGCCCGAAGACCTGGCTGCGCCAGTAGTCGGTGATGGCCTGGCGCTGCAACTTCACGTCGTCCACCTGCGTGCCGCGGTCGAACGGCAGTCCCGAGTCGAAAGCGTTTTCCTGGGCGGCGTGATGCGCGAACGAGTGGATCGTGCTGATCGTTGCGTCGTCCATGCGCGCGGCCGCATCGCGCAACCGGCGTGCAATGCTGGCGCGTGGTTCGTGTTTGACCGACTGGTCAATGATGGCCAGAGCGATGACATGTTCGCGATTGCCTGGGTCGGCGTTTGCAGCATCTGCTGCAATCAATGCCGCATGGGTGAGTCGCGTGCGGATTCGCTCACGCAGCTCCTGTGTTGCCGCGCGGGTAAAGGTCATCACCAGGATGTCCCGCACGTCGAGCCGCTTTTCCACCAGCAAGCGCAGGTAAAGACCAGCCAGGCTGAATGTCTTGCCGGTGCCGGCGCTGGCTTCAATGAGACGAAGGCCGTCGAGCGGAAAGTCGAGCAGATTGAAAGGTTCGCGGGTCAAGACGGAGTCCCGCCTGCAACTGCGACGGCAGCGAGCCAGTCTTCCCTGGTCACTTTTTCCATTGCGCTCAGCATGGGCTGGATCACTGTCAGGGCGATGCGGCAGAGTTCGCTGGTCGCCGCATCGTCACCGAGCGGGTGCGGGCCTTGGGACAGCAATGGTGCGAACCAGACGTCTGTTTTTTCCCAGGCGGGTTGATAGCCGTCGTTCAGCTTGTCATTGCATCTGTTGAGTGCCGCATCCGGCGTGAGGGGTTTATCGCCGGCGAGATACTCGACAAACTTCGCACCGAGGCCGGGAAGAAACATCAGGGGACGTCGCTGTCCTTCGCAGTACAGATCGGCCAGAGACTGAAGATGCGCAACTGCACTCCGTGCGTCGATGGAACCCAGCCGCAGTTCCAGGTGACCATCGCTGTCAAAGCCACAACTCGCAAGGGTCGTGATACGGCCGGTGGCGGCCAATGCGAGCAGATCGATCCAATGGACCAGCAATTGGCTGGCCCGCAATTCTCTTGGCTCGATGCGGCATAACCCTGCGGGGCGAACGTCACCAATTCGACCGACCACACGCATGCCATGGTTCAACAGCAGATCGATGGCGACCACGTCGGGTTCCCCTTCAGGACGTGAGTCATTCCAGATCGAGCGCAGTTCGTTTATCTCGGCAGCAAGTTGGCGATAGGGCTCTCGGTCCAGCGGAGTTGGTGGTAGTGCGCCTCGTGCCTGGACAATCGGGGTTGGATCATCGGCTAGCGGACCTGCGTCGCGGGCGGTAGCGAAGAGGCTCTGGCGCAGTCCGTACCGGTCCAGTCCGGAGATGGTGATCGTTTCATCATCGTTGACGACGTCGGTCTGGACTTCCATGTCCAGCTGCAGGACATCGCGCAGAAAGTACTTCGCCGGATGATCATAAAATCGCTTCAGTTCATCGAGGCCAAGCACCTCGACATCGTTCGGCAATGCCTCGCTCCCGTCAACAAAGGCAGGCAATGAGCCACGATCAGCGAATAGCGCCTGTGTACCAGCGCGCCACGCGCTTCGAAATGTAAATATCCGTGGATCGACAGATCCGACATCTGTAGTGGCGCGAAAATAGTGGGGACTGAAGGGCTGCATGGGTTGATGGGTGATCAAACCAGCCCGTGCGCTCGCTCGTTGGTCTGGCGCAAACTGGTCGCGCACGATGAAATCGAGCAGCTCTGCCACCACGGTGGATGGCTCCATGGCCTCACCGCTACTGGTGTCCTGTCCGGTGTAGCTGATGTAGAACACGTCGCGTGCGGCCAGCAGCCATTGCAGGAACAAGAGGCGATCGTCATCACGCGCGCTGGCGTCGCCCAGCCGTGGATGTTGGCGGATCAGGTTGATCGAACGGTTGCGATCCTGACGGGGAAAACCGCCCTCGTTCATGCCAAGCAGACACACCACGCGAAAAGGCACGGTGCGCAGAGGCACGAGTCCACAGAAGCTGACGCCACCGGCCAGGAACGGCTGGCGTGCTCCACTGGCTTCAAGTTCGCCGTCAATGATCTCGCGTACGGCTTCCCATGACAGCGGTGTTTCCCCGATCGCGTCCGTTGCGGATCCGAGCGCCGCGATGGCTTCAAAGACGGTCTGCAGTGCCCGCTGTTCGTCGCGATCATCGTTGTCGACGCGAAAGACGTCGGCGCACAGGGTGTTCAGGTGTTCTTGCCAGACGATGGCGGAGGTTTGACCAGGCAGAACACGACGCCAGTGCTTGAGTCGCTCGATCAACAACCATAGCTGACCCAGCGCAGCAGTCGCGCCGCCTTCGAGATCGACGACGCCGGCAACGCCAGCTGCCAGCGTGTCGGGGTCTGACATCGCAACTCCGACCAGCAGGCGATCAAGTCCAAATGACCAGCTGTTCTGTGCCCAGTGTCCGGCATCGGATTGCGCGCGGTGATCAGCATCGATGCCCCAACGGATTCCGGCAGTGGTGATCCATCGCTGCAGATTGTCGACCTCGCCATTCTCCAGATCGTAACGCCGCATCACTGCCGGCACGTTGATCAGCGCGATCAGTTCGCTGGCTGTCCACCG
Source organism: Klebsiella pneumoniae (assembly GCA_945878745.1). Classification (GTDB taxonomy): domain Bacteria; phylum Pseudomonadota; class Gammaproteobacteria; order Pseudomonadales; family Azotimanducaceae; genus SYFY01. The sequence continues at coordinate 4,033 of CAMDVY010000133.1, forward strand.
CCAGAGCGGCAAATCGAGCAGGGCACGAAAGATGAGGACGATCGGATGGCTGTCACGCCGGGGTTGATCCGATGTGTTGTATGGAATCGACATCAGTCCCCGCGCACTCCCAAACACTGCTTCAATGGCAGGCGCGAAGTCAGCTATTGCCGGGGTCATCACGATGATGTCACGAGGTTGCAGCGTGGGATCACGCGAGAGCAGGCCGAGCAATTGGTCATGCAGAACCTGGACTTCGCGCAGGATGCCGTGGCATGCGTGCACCTGCAGCGAATGGTCATCTGCATCGATCCCGGTCGGCGGGGAGCCTGACGCCATCCGGATCACCCCCGCCTGCAGGCGGTGCAACAGTGTGTCGTCATCCGGTGGGGCGTAAAGAAGCACCTCGCCAAGTTCGAGTTCGCGGATACCGGAGAACTCGTCGGAGTAGATCAATCGCAGAAAATCGCGGCCCGCGTAACCCAGGCTTGCCAGTAGTGGATGACCGGTAAACACCATGTCCTCGCCCGGCAGTGGATCACCGTCTAGCTGAACGTCACGCGGTGTGGGACGCTTTTCGATATCTCCCCAGTAGATATCACTGGGATTGTGCATGAGGAAGTGGACATCCGTGTGACCTGCAGTAGCGTACAGCAGCCGCAGATAGTCCGGTGGCAGATTGCCCAGTCCAAAACAGTAGAGCCGCTCCGGCCAGCGGTCATTGTTCAGCGGTGCGCCAGAGACGATCCGTTGGACAAACTCGCCCAGCAACCGTGCCCGGTGATTGGGTCCGAGGTGGGTGACCAGCAACCGCCAGACGGGTGCCTGCCAGTTGGCCGGTGGTGTGTCGGCGTTTTCGCCGTGCTCCCAATCAAGCAGCATCTCGCGGCGATAGATCAGGTATTGATCGAACAGATCGGCCAGTTGCTCGGCCAATTGCCAGCGACGCAGTTCCGGCGAGGTTCCCGTCAGGTAGTTGCCCACCTCTGGCACGTCGTTTGCAAGCGTCGGCAGCAGGGCGTAGAGGTGCCAGCGCAGGTTCTCGCGGCGGTAGGCGGAACTGTCCGGGCGATCACCTGGGAGGCTGTCAGCGACGAGTTGCCAGAAGAACGGCGCCGGCAACGCGGTTGAAATGTTTGCGCTGATGCCATCACGTTCGGCGATATGCATCTTCAGCCAGCGTCCAAGACCCATGTTTGGCACCAGCACGGAATCCGTGGCCAGCGGGGACAGCGCGTTCGTTCGACGCAGCACGGTCAGGACGTCGGCGAGTCGGGACAGATCGTGATGGTGATAGAGGTAGAACATGGTCGGGTCGAGCATAGGTGGCCCGGCCAGAAACACAAGGTGGAAACCCAGCTCTTCTTTGGTGGTCAGACATGGCACGCTGGAGCGCAATTGGCGTACCCGACCGGCCGAAAGAGGCTTGTGTCTGTTGGCGATCGTGTCGGGCCTGATGCCTGGGGAAGCAGGGTCCCCCGGATTCTCGCTACGAGCCGGAACGACAATCCGCCAGATGACGCGTCTGCTGTGCGCGGAGCTGACTTGAAAAGATGGACCGAGCCGCTTGTATTCCGCAGACTGACCTGCGCAGGAGGAGATTATGCGACTTACCGGAACTGATGCGTCCTTTGTCTACACCGAAACGGCGAGTGGTCCGACACACGTCGCGAGCCTCTTTGTCGTCGATGGGGAACTCGACTTCGACGCGGTGTTTGAACATGTCAGTGCTCGCATGCATCTGATGCCACGCTTCTACAGGCGGCTGATGTTTGTTCCCTTCAATCTCGCGCACCCCAAGTGGGTTGATGACCCGGACTTCAAGCTCAGCAATCATGTGCAACGGCACGACGTACCTGCAGGCAGCACCTTGTGGGACGGTGTGGACGCGGCCATGGTGCTTAACCAGCCGATGCTCGATCGCCACCAGCCACTATGGAAGTTCCACGTCATCAAGGGGGTGGCCGGCAAAACCCTGCTGCTGCAGATGGTCCACCACGCGATGATTGATGGTGTCTCGGGTGTGGAGCTGTCGACCATCCTCTTTGACATGGACCCGAACGCAGGCGCGCCAACACCACCAGCCAAACCCTGGCAGCCTCAGCCGCTCCCGTCACCCGCGACATTGATGGCAGAAGCGATTCAGGAAAACATTGAGAAGATGACCGCGCGGTTTGCACACCCGGAGCCCCGTCCTTCAGGAGATCGCCGAGAGCTCATGGCAACGGCGACACAGCTCATGATGAACTTCATGCTGCGGCCGGCGATTACCGCGCCTTTCAATGCAGGCTCGGTTGGGCCAAAACGACGATTTCGATGGATCAAACACGATTTTGCTGCCGTCAGGGACGTTCGCCGTGTGTTGGGTGGCACCATCAACGATCTCGTATTGACTGTTGTTTCCGAGGCGTCGGCGCGCTACATGCAGGCGCTCGGAGTTGATGTGAAAGATCAGTTCCTGCGTATTGCCTGCCCGGTGAGCGTGCGCAGGGAAGATGAGAAAGGAGCGGTCGGGAACCGCGTGTCGGCAATTTTTCCGATCATGCCGGCGTGGCCGATGGATGTGGTCGACCGTTTGGCGCGAGTGCGCAGGGAAACCGATCGGATCAAGAACGGCAATGAAGCCCAGGCGTTGACGCTGCTCATGGAACAATCCAGCGATACACCGCCCCTGGCGATGGTGTCGAGTCAATTGATCGGCACGCCGCTGGATCCCACCGCGCTGGCTGCTCGACTGCCGCTGCCGGTGTTCCCGCTCCTCATGACTGGCGTGCCCAACAATGGCATCAACTTCACCTGCACGAATGTTCCTGGTGTGCAGGTACCCCTGCATATCCTCGGTCGGCCCATCGTCGACAACATTGGTGTCCTGCTGTTGACTGGCAATCTCGGCCTTGGCATCGCCATTCACAGTTACAACAAACAGTTGTTTTATGCCTTTTTGTGCGAGCCACGGCTGTTGCCTGATCTGGAGAAGCTCATCGAGGCAACGGACCAGGTGTTTGTCGAACTGCAGGCTGCCGCGCGACGATTGGACAAATAAAGAGTTATAGGAGGAACGATGTCACTGGAAAAGGTTGCGGCGCTGTATCCGCGAGCAGTCACCCTCGGGGCAGACACCAAGCTCGAACTGAGGTTGATGACGGCGCAAGATCGGGACGCCGTGCTGGCGTTTGCGCGAGGGTTGCCACAGGAAGATCTGCTGTTCCTGCGCGTGGATTTGACTGAGCCCGATGTGGTGGATGACTGGGTGACCCGGACCGGGAAAGGGCAATCGACGACGCTGGTCGCCTACGATAAGACGGGACTCGCAGGTTATGCCACGGTGCATCGGGAGACCGCGCCGTGGACGCGACGCATCGGCGAGATTCGTGTCAATGTTGGACCAAACCATCGAGGGCAGGGCCTCGGTCGTGTGCTCACCTCGAACATCTTCGACGTCGCCCACCTGCTGGGTCTGCGCAAGCTGGTCGCACACATGACAGTGGATCAACACGGCGCACAAGCAGCGTTCCGACGTCTTGGCTTCGTGCCGGAAGCATTGCTCGCGGACTTTGTCGAAGATCGCAATGGCCGGGTCAGGGATCTGGTGATCATGTCCCACGACATCGATGGGCTGAACGAGTTTGTGTCGGCGCCGCTGCGCGCCGTCTAGGTTAGTTCTCTGCTACAACTTGACCGGATCG
>CAMDVY010000134.1 GCA_945878745.1 Klebsiella pneumoniae
GGTCGCCTGTTTCGTGGCGCCGGTAGGGCTCATCCATCGACCAGCGGCTGTGGAAGTGCTCCGGCGCGACGCCTGTGCTGGCTGACCACGCAGAGAATGCTCGCCTGAAATCGACGTCGATTACGACATTGCCAAGGTCCAGCACGACGGCAGCGGGTTTTGCAGGCCAGTTGAATTGAGGGGTGTTCATGGGTTAATCAGTCGTTGTTTCGTTGTTGGGGTATTGTAGGAGCGATCTCCTGATCGCGAACCCTATCGCGGTCGGAGACCACCCCGGCGACAATTGCCGCCTCCGCACATCCATGACATTCAGTTTCAGTTCAGTCCCTGGCATCTATATTGGCGCCATGGTGGTGGTCTGGTGATGACTCGTGAATTTGGATGTACGAGTCGAAGTTCACTGACCCCGCCTGGTCCGCTGCGGTAATGCTCCCTATCGGGTTCATGCTCCCTCCCGTCCCCGCTGCAGCGGACCCCCCTTCGGGGGCTCCACTCATTTTTCTCACCGGTATGCCGGTTTCCTGCTTTTGCGCATCGGTTAGACTCGCGGTGTCCAACCGGTCGAGGAACGTCATGGAACTCTGGATGCTCACTCATTCCAACGCCCGACATGCGGCGAGTTCGGCCGTGCGCGCCGAGGCGGCCGGATGGGCCGGGATGCTGGTCGTTGATTCGCAAAACCTGGCTGGCGATTCATACGTGGCACTCACCCTGGCAGCAACCCAGACATCCCGATTGGGTCTGGGCACCGGCGTCACCAACTCAGTCACCCGCCATCCGGCGGTAACGGCATCTGCTGCCATGGCGGTACAGGAAGTGTCCAGCGGGCGGATGGTGCTTGGCATCGGCCGAGGCGATTCTGCGCTGGCGCATCTTGGCCGGTCACCTGCGCACTTCCGAAGTTTTGCAGCCTATTTGATTGCATTGCAGCAGTACATGCGTGGTGAAGCGGTTGATTTCGAAGCCTTTCCAATTCCCCATGAATGGGCGTCGCCGGTTGCTGATCTGCATCTGGCGGATCATCCCGTGAACAGCCGTCTGCGCTGGTTACAAGGCGCCATTCCCAAGGTGCCAGTGGAAGTCGCTGCAACCGGCCCGCTCGTGATTCGTCTGGCGGCACGCGAAGCCGATAGGGTGATGTTCACACTTGGCGCGGTGCCTGATCGTCTGCGCTGGGGAATGAATGAAGCCACGGTGGCGGCGCCGGGCAAGAACTTGCGCTTCGGTGCGTATATCAACCTGGTGTGTCACCCGGATCGAGCGATGGCTCGGTCGCTGGTACGCGGGGGACTCACGACGTTTGCCCGCTTTTCGGTGATGCATGGCCAGCTGTCAGGGCCAGCCAATGCACAACAGCAAAAGGTTTTCCAGGCACTGCATGACGGTTATGACATGCGTGCGCACACACGGGCGGACTCGGCACAGGCTTCACTCATGGATGATGCGTTTGTGGATGCCTTCGCCATTGCTGGTCCACCGGATTATTGCATCGAGAGGCTGGAGGAGCTGAAGGCGCTCGGTATCGACAAGGTGGTGATCAGCGGCCCCACTGCGGGCACTGACCGCGAACAGGCTGGCAAAGCGCTGGCGTTGCTCGATGCGACCGTGGTCAAACACTTTCAGACGAACTGAACAGGTGCCCATTCAGCCCGCATAGGGCCCGCATAGGGAAAGGTGCTCCTTCAGAATCCGGCCTGACCGCCTGCAATCTTTGTGGCGATCTCCGACGTCAAGGGCTCGTAGGCTTTTGTTCCCGGCAACAGCACGAACATTGGATCGTGGACCTTGTTGAGATCGTAGCCCTCTTCGCGCAAGTCACCCTTTACCATCTTGAAGGTGCCTGTTACTTCGATTTCCGGCTGGATACGCAGAAAGACCGGTCGCGCAAATGCCGGTAATTCCCGGGTGACGTGGGCTGCCAGGCTGTCCACGTTCAATCCTGTGCAACCTTCTTTCAGGGTCAATGCGGCCATACCGGCGCGCCCGTCGGTACCTGGTATCGAAACGCCATACACGTTGGCAATCTGGATATCCGGATGCAGATTCAGAATTTCGCCGACCTCGTTGGTCGACACGTTTTCACCCTTCCACCGGAAGGTGTCGCCAACGCGGTCGACAAACTGGAAGTGCACGAAGCCGAACGAGAATCCGACGTCGATCACCTTCAGCAGATCGCCCGTGTTGAACCAGCAATCGCCGTCCGCAAACGCACCCCGCACCACTTTTTTCTCAGTCGCCTCCGGATTGGTGTACCCCTCGAACTGGGCGTTGGGGTCCACCTGGATCAGGCCGAGACCGGGCTCGCCATTCGGCACCTCGATACAGTGCCCTTCGTTGTCGCGAACGATGCGGTCGTTGTGAACGTCGTATTGCACCAGTTTGACGGTGACCAGCGTCGTACCGATGGTCATGTCCTTGTTGAGAATATTGCAGAAACCGGCATTGCCTTCACTGGCGCCGTACAGCTCGGCAATACGTTTCACACCGAAGCGCTTCTTGAACTGCATCCAGATGTCGGGGCGAAGGCCGTTACCCATCATCGTATGCAACGGGCTCCTGGCATCACCGGGTTGCTGGGGGGTATTGAGCAGATACCGACACAGTTCGCCGATGTAGATGAAATGGGTCGTGCGCTCCTGGCGTACCTCGCTCAGAAAATTACTGGCTGAAAACTTGCGGCGAATGAAGGTCGACGCGCCAGAGACGATGGCCGCGCCGACGCCGACGACCAGTCCGGTCGCGTGATACAGCGGCAGGCAGTTGTAGACCCGGTGCTGCTCCGTGAGTCGCATTCCGCCCAGTGCCGAGAGGGACGCGGTGCCGAGGTAGCGCTTGTTCGACATGACAGCAGCTTTGGGCATGCCGGTAGTGCCGGACGTAAAGATATACAGAGCGGTCTGGCCGAGTTCGATTGCCGCCGTTTCATCAGGATTCTCCCAGGGACGATCCTGGGCATCGGCATCCAGATCGACAGTCCACTCGGGATTCGGATTGGCGTTGTTTTCAGCGACATACAGATAGTCGCGGCCTGGTGTCAGGCTCAGCTCGCCCATGATGCTGGCGATGGCCGCGCTGCACTCTTCACCGACGACACAGGCCTTTGACTGGGTTGTCGCAATGCAGTGTGTCAGCGGTCGTCCGGTCAGATTGGTGTTGAGCAGACCGGCAGTCACGCCGATCTTGTTGAGGCCGATGATCACGGCCAGAAACTCGATGCGGTTTTCCATCATGACACTGACGGTGTCGCCGAGCTTGAGGCCACATGCGAGAAAGGCGTGTGAATAACGGTTAGCCAGCGCATTGAAACCATGCCATGTGATGGTTCGGCCGTTACAGGAGTAGGCGATTCGATCTGGAAACCGCTCTGCGTTGCGTGCAACACAGGCACCAATGCAATCACGCTCATCAACAGAGCGGGGGACCATCTCGCGTTTCAGCTTGAGCAGGAGTGGCAGGTGCGTCAGCGTCTTGAAGGTGTCTATGAGGCCCATGGATGTGGAGCTTCCTGCTGTCTCTCGGTTTTCAGAGACGATAGGTGCGCTGGATGGATTGCGCAACCAGTTTGGCTCTGCGTATCCTCAGGGAGTGATCGAATCAGGCGGTGGAGGGTTCATGAACGTATGGCAGGTCGGCAAGGTCAGGATTACGCGAATTGTCGAAGTGGAAGCGGTAGGAGGCAGTCGATTCATCCTGCCGGATGCAACACGGGATGCGTGTCTGCCCTTGCAATGGATGTATCCGCATTTCATGGATGACAAGGGCAACCTCAAGATGAGTGTTCACGCGCTGGTGGTCGAAACGCCAGGCAGACGCATCATCGTGGATACCTGCATTGGTAATGACAAACAGCGCAATGTCCCGGCCTGGAACAACCTGCAGACCTCGTTTCTCAAGGACCTTGAAGCTGCAGGATATCCACGGGAGTCCATCGACACGGTGATGTGCACCCATTTGCATGTTGATCATGTGGGCTGGAACACCATGCTGGTTGATGGTCAGTGGATTCCCACCTTCCCGAATGCCCGCTATCTGCTCGCCCGCAAGGAGTGGTCATACTGGAGTGCCAATGAAAACGAGGCCGGCTATGGACCGGTGATCGCCGATTCAGTGCGTCCGGTTGTGGAAGCAGGGCTGGTGGATCTGATCGCCGAGGATGCGCAGATCTGTCCTGAAATTCGACTTGAACCCACGCCCGGACACACACCTGGTCATGTCAGCGTACATATCTCGTCGGAGGGGCAAGAGGCACTGATCACCGGTGACTGCATCCACCATCCCTGTCAGATGACCCGCACGGACTGGTGCAGCAGTGCCGACTTTGATCAGCATCAGGGCGAACACACACGCCTGGATCTGTTGGAAAAGTATGTCGACACCGGGGTGCTGATCATTGGTACGCACTTTGCGACACCCACGGCCGGGCATGTCCGACATCACGCCGATGGTGGTTACTGGCTCGATGTTGGCCGGTAGGGGTCGTCACTCCCTGGATAAGCTGTCGCATGCAGACGCACCATCCAGCGATGGATGCGCGGTCTGAAGGGCGGAATATCGAGGGAAACGATGGCAATGCCCAACGGCAGCATCCACAGGCCGAGTACGGGCAGAAACCAAAACACGCCGCCCAGCATGAAGAGAAGTCCCACCAGGGTCCGAACACCCGGTTTGAGATGATCATGCGCCCAGCGCAACAACCGAAAGGTGACTTCGGCGGCGCGCTGTTTGGCGTTCACGAGGTGAACAACGTCACGTCAGAGATTGAGTTGCTGCTGCAGTTCACCTCAGACCATCTCCGGTGTTTCGCTGGGACCAGCGGTCGGGTGCTGACGTCGTTGCAGTGATGGATCGATGGAAGAGAAGCGATATCGACCATCCTCATGTACAGAGCGCTCGATGCGGTTGCGATGCATGAGCAGGTGCAAATGGGCGATGGCCTCACCAAGAGCCATCATGGTCTGCCTCTCATCGAGCTTGCGTGAGAACAGCACCGGGAGCAGATCGCGCGCGATTTGTGGCTCCACACAGGCTTGTTCTATTGCCAGCATGCGGTCGTCATGGTGGTCGATGAGCTGTCGAAGACGCGCCCGCACGCCGTAGAACGGCAGATTGTGGGCCGGCAGAATCAGGGTGTCGTCCGGTGTGGTCAGGAACTTGTCGTGAGATTCCATCCATACCTTGAGCGGATTGGCTTCCGGCTCGGTGGGATGAACGCTCACGTTGCTGGTGATGATCGGCAGGATCTGGTCGCCCGAACACATGACCTTCAGTTCGTGGCAATACAGACAGGCATGTTCCGGAGAATGGCCGGAGCCAACGATGATCCGCCAGTCGCGGCCGTTGATGCTCAGGATGTCGCCATCTTCCAGCCGCTGGAAACCGCTTGGCATCTCGCCCATGGTCATGCTGTCAGCGCCGCGTTTTGACCACATCTGTGCCAGATTCTGCAGGTATTCCATGGGCATGCCGGCGCGGGTGTAGAACTTTTCGCCCAGCCAGGCCGAATGGTGGTGACTGCCACTGCTGCCGGAAAATGATCGAGCCTGGTAGTACTCACTGCGTGTCATGTAGAGCGGGCAGCGGTATTCGTCCGTGATGGCCTTGGCCAGCCCGATGTGGTCGGGATGCATGTGAGTACAGATGACACCTTTGACGGGCTTGCCACCCAATTCGCTGCGGAACACGTCATGCCAGAGGTCCAGGGTCTGCTCGTTGTTCAGTCCCGTATCAACGACATACCAACCGTCTGTATCTTCCAGCAAATACAGGTTGATGTGCGTGAGCGACCCGCCCATTGGCATGGTGACCCAGCGAACGCCCGGCGCAACTTCGATGGTCGAGCCACGCGGAGAATGGGTTGAATAGGGATAACGAAGTTCGTGCATCACCCGGTCTCAATTCGGAAAGACTGCATTATAGCCACGCTTGGCCGCCGGCACGGCTCGCAATCTTGGTTCGACTTTGTGAAAGCCCGGGTGGAGAGAGTGCTTTTCGGGGCGCTGCAGGGGTATAAATGCAGGAAACCAAATCAGCGGGTCAGACATGCAAAAACCGAATGATCAGGTGGCGGCGGAACTGAAGCGCAAGGGCCACACCGCGTTTTCCTGGGAGGAACTGGACGAAACCACGTTGCCGACTGGTGTGAAGACACGGATGTACAAGGTCGGAGATCCAACCAGTGCGATGTCGCCGACGGTGTTCAAGGTGTTTTTTCCACCCAACTGTACGGTTGAAGCCCATACCCACGATTGCGACTACACCGAGATCCTGCTGGAAGGCACCCAGCGGGTCGGCGCTCAGTGGCACAAGGCAGGAGACATTCGTGTGGGTCTTGCGAACCGCGGCTATGGCCCGCTGGTCGCAGGTCCTGAAGGATGTACGGTGATGTTTGTATTTGCAGATGGTCGCTGGCCGGCGCTTACCCTTGGCAGGAACGACGGCAGTACACTTGGGAGCGAATACATCATCGCGCATCACACACAAATCAATCAGGCTGAAAGCGCCTGAACTGTTTGGCATCCGGGGACTAACGAAGGGGAATAGAACATGGCAATGAACGTCAAGCCAGTACCCACACTGGACGATGAGGTCAACGAAATCCGTCTGGCGACTGCGGAAATCATCAATCAGCAGATTCTGCCTAACGAGAAAAAACTGTGGGGATGGATGTCGGACGGCAGTTCGACAACACCGAAGGAAGTGATTGAAGAAGCCAAGGAACTGCGTAGCGAGATCCAGGGCAAGGTGAAGAAGGCCAAACTCTGGGCACCTCACCTGCCGCCGGAATTCGGTGGCATGGGTCTGTCGTTCATGCAACACGCGTACATGAACGAAGTGCTGTCCTACAGTCCGGGCGCGGCCTCGCTGTTTGGTGTGGTGGCGCCCAACTCCGGCAATCAGAAGATTCTCGTCAAGTACGGCACGCCGGAACAACATGAAAAATGGCTCAAGCCACTCACCGAAGGAAAGATGCAGTCAGCGTTTTCCATGACCGAGCCACACAATCCGGGATCGGACCCGACGGCGCTGACCACCCGAGCCGTTCTCGATGGGGATGAGTGGGTCATCAATGGGCACAAGTGGTTTACGTCGAATGGATTTGCAGCAGATTTTTATGTCGTGATGTGCCGGACCGCTGATCCAAAAGACCCTACGGGCAAGAACGACAAGATGACGCAGATCATCGTGCCGAAAGGTGCACCCGGTCTGAAGATCGTTCGTGGTGTGCCGGTGTGGGGCAAGGCCTCGAGTCACTGCGAGATCCTCTACGAAAACGTTCGTGTACCAAAGGAGAATCAGCTGGGCCGCACCGGCACCGGCCACCAGGCGGCACAGGATCGCCTGGGCGCTGGTCGTGTTTATCACTGCATGAACTCAATCGGCTCCATGTGGCGCGCCTTCGATCTCATGATCGATCGCCTCATGACCCGGCAGGTGCATGGTGACGAAAAGCTGGAAGACAAGCAGTTCATGCAGGGCTTCGTGGCGGACAGTTACATGGATATCCAGTCAGCTCGCCTGATGACGATTCACTGCGCCGAGAAAATGGAAGCCGGCGCTGATCCGCGTGTCGATATCAGTTCGATAAAGGTGTATGTACCGGCCGCCTATCATCGGGTGGTTGATCGTGCGATCCAGGTTTATGGGGCAGCCGGGGTTTCCGGTGATCT
>CAMDVY010000135.1 GCA_945878745.1 Klebsiella pneumoniae
CGAGGGACTTGGCAATCTCTTCTGCCAGCATGGTCTTACCGGTACCGGGTTCACCTTTAACCAGCAACGGGCGTTCGAGCTTTACTGCAGCATCCACCGCCATACTCAGCTCGTCGGTAGAAATGTAGGTATCGGTGCTATCGAAAATCATGAGTTTCTCGCTTTCCCCAGATAAGTGGCCCCGATCAAGGCAGCCTGGCTTGGTTTATGGACTTGTCGATCCCGGTTCCTCGCAACCCCCCAAGGCGGCCGCGAAACCCGGTACTTTACCCATTTCCAGCTTATTTGCACCTGTCGTCCCTTGGTCAGCACCCAGCACCCGAGGACGCGCACCCGGAAGCCGGCATTTACTTTGAGGGTTCTTGAAAGAATGCTCCTCAAGCAGCCTCAGGTTGCTGTTGATCCAGCCAATCCTGGAGTGCCTGGGGGATCTGTTTGCGCGAGAAAAACCAGCCAAGACCAATAGCCACCAGGAGATTCAGTATCGAGGCTGCGGCGACGAACCAGATCGGCAACTCCTGCTCGTGGGGTGTGCTGGCCGCTTCATCATCGTGCGAAGCGGACTTCTTTCCCTCAGGGCTGCCTGTTGCATCGGATTCATGCGATGGCAACTGAACGGCCGGCGTTTCCTCGGGCTGCTCGGATTTCGCAACAGGCTTGCGGCCTTTGAGTGCATTACCCTTGGCGTCGAACCGGAAAACTTGCTCCGTCTGCAACGGCGTTTCCACATTGAAAGCTTCTGTATGCAGCACAAAGGGAGTTTGGTACTGATAACGACCAAAGAAGTTGAGTGCGATGTCGATATCACCTTTCATATCGGCATCGGGGATAACAATCTGCCACAACCCACCAGGAAAGGCAGTCGCTGGTAGCGAGAAGTCTTCGCCAGACGTTCTGGAGACCTGAAATGTCGAGGTCAACGAGCTGTAGTCCACCGATGCATCGACAACTTCTGCAAAAGCCACACGGGCCTTCCCCTGCTGGCGGAGAACCACCTCGACCGGATTGGCAATAACAAAAGGAATCGACACCTGGCGGGCAAAGGTCGGCCCCGCAAGACCGATGTTGAGCTTCCATTGGCCACCGTTGATGGCATTGCTGAACGGAACGCGAAAGATTCCTCCCGCTACCCGCTCAACAAACAGGGGCATCGATTCAGTTTCGCCAATCAGTTCTGCATCAGCACGGACCAGCGCGAGGAAGGACTCGTCAGTGACCGCGTCTGCGCCAGCAAACAGCATGAAGTCGACATGGTTGAAGTGACCAGGAAGCACCGTGGCTGGAACGATGCCAACCTGAAGGGTCAGTTCTCCGAGGGCAAACACTCGCGTGTCGATCTTGCTCTTGAAGTGCCAGCGCCCGGGCTGCGGCTCGACGATCGTCATGACGTCGTATCCTCGCGCGTCATGCCAGTGCACGTTCGCTCCTGGCGATGCCCGCGTACGCAGGATTCCTGATGGGTCGACCAATTCAAGGTCTGGTTCGTCCCCCTTTCTCACCATCGTCATTTCGGTGAGCCCCGGTTCGACCGTGAAAGCGCCACCTTCAACCCGAAGCGACGGCGGAGTTGCCGTTCGATCCAACAAAGTCTCGAAGGCCCTGCCGAGATCGGCACCAGATCCTGCCTTTATATACAGCCCCCCCGTCTGCTCAGCCAGCGGTCGCAGCAGCGAGGAATCACCGGTCCCCGGCAATACCACCACGTGGATGTGAATTCCGACAGCAGCAAACTTCCTCGCCATTGTGATCAACAGCTGATCACCTTGTTTGGCGGCAGCGGCGACGCCATCACTCTGAAAACGTCCACTGCCCACGACGATGATGTGTCGTTGTCGTTTGCTGTCCTTGTCTGCATCCCAGGCAGCTGCTGCCAGCGCAGCGGCCAGATCGACCTGTTCACCTTGGGAATCCAGTTCTCGTGTATGAAGCGTTGCAAGCCGTTTCCAGAACAGATCGGTCTGTCCGTGTTCGACAAGACGGCTCACGTGGTCACCATAGACCCAGATGCCGCCGCGTCCGTTGTCAGGGAGCAGGCTCGCCAGCAGTGCAGTCGCTTCGCCGCGAATCTGCTCCGGGTCGGCCGCCTGCGCAGCGTTTGAGACCTCAAGGAGGATTCGTACGTCTGGAATACGCGGTGTGAGCAAAGTTTGGGCTGCATGTGCAGGCTCCCACGCGGCGATGCAGCAGATCAAGGCAAAAACACCTTGTGCAGATCTCAGGCACTTGAAAAAGGTCAATAAATCACGCATAGCCCATAACTAACCGGATCAGGTCAATCGACCTTAAGCGTAGCAACTTCCGGAAAATTCACCTGAAACGCGCCAGGTCCTGCAGGAGTCTTCTGAGCAAACTTGTGCCGGCGGCTTGATCAGACCCTATTTCGCGGTTTCCCGAGGCATCAAGGTGCGAGTCGGAGCTGATCGACGAGGCGGCAATCGCCGTTCGACGGGCGGTTCACTTCGACGACCGATCCAGCGGCTCGAAATCCAGGCCATCGCACTCGCCAGAACGATGCCAACAATCAAACCGATACCAAGAAGTCGCAACGCCACCAGTGGTTTGCCCTCCGCCTGGAAAAGCGACTCGAACAGCACGACAAGGAAGGCCGGTGCCAGATTTCCCGGGTAGCCGGGGACCGGCGCCGGGACAAGCAGCAATGACAACAAAACGACCAGACTGAAGACCAGCACCCCACGAAAACGGCTGTTCCTGAAAAAACCATAGATCGAAACCGCAAAGCCCACCGCGGCCACCGTCACAACCAACCATCCAATCGTCGGTCCTGTCACGCCTTCCCCCCCTGAGTGACCCAGACCACAACGTGATCCTCCAGATCATCTTCATGCACATGATTTTCACTGATCACTTTGCCAAGCACCGAGATGCCAGCATCGATCACGGTTTGCCGATCACCACTGACCAAAGGATGCCACCATTCCAGCCCCTCCCCTCTGGCCAGTCGTCGATAAGCGCAGGAGTCGGGCAACCAGTTAAACGCCTCCGCTCCGGCGGCATCAAAATGTACACAATCGGGCACCAGTTCATGGCGCTCGGGATATCGTTTGCAGCGAGCTGTTCGCTGATTGAACAATCGGCAAACAACGGAGGTGTAATGGATCTCTCCGCTGTCCTCATCTTCCAGTTTGATGAGACAACATCGCCCACACCCATCGCACAGAGACTCCCACTCTTCGTCGTTCATAGCGTTCAATGGCTTGTCTTTCCAGAACGTCATCGAATGACCTCAGCCGGTGGTGGCAACTGCAGATAGTAACCAATCTCCCGCAACTTTCGATCCAGTTCGCCTGCATCGACCCTTGGCATGCGTCGATCGCTGCCAAGTGTGAATTGAAAGCTGAAAGTCGCTTCACCAAAGTGTTCGAACAGTGCTGCAGGAACCCTCGACAACGCTTCTTCAACCTGGACCAGTAAATAGGTGTCGATTTTTTTCGAACTACGGTACACCGCCACTTCCATCAAAATTCCCTCAGCATCGTTAACAGGCGCTCACCAACGACCTCACGGCGCCAACCTGAATAGTGTGCATCGAGTTGTCCTGACTGCCGATAGGTTCGATACAGCGCTTCCAGGTCCCGCTTCCGTGCGATGAGTTCTGGAGCGATTTTCACCTGCTCGGCAGCGGCCACCGCAACTTCACGCAGCCTGCGCAACTGTTTGCCCTCTGCCGGCGTCAAGGGTGCATCAATCGGCGCTGGTTGCGAGTGTGATTCAGCGTGAGTCCGCAATAACTCCTTGCCATATCTTCGTTGAGCGCCTGGCGAGAGAATCGCACTCAAATCTGATTCGTCCAGACTCTGGATCTGGGCCAGTTCAAACAGCTGCTCATCCAGCACCAGACGTCGACGTGGCATGTCCAGCTGACGGGCAGAAGATTCTCGCCAGGCACAAAGATCCTGCAATCGACCAAGCGATTCATCGCCAAGCAGCCAGGCGCGATTGACGTGCCGGTAATACTCCGTCGGGTCCTCCGGCTGATGGTAGGTATATTTCAAGATGTCCTCTGCATACCAGGCATCACGATGAAGTCGAACAAGACCGGTATGAAGAAACTCAAACAAAGGCAGCAAGTACCAGACATCCTCTGCGGCGTAGTGCACTTGTGCAGATGAAAGCGGCCGACGCATCCAGTCAGATCGTGTTTCAGATTGGCTCAGCTTCAGCCCAAGCACTGCTTCAACCAGCCCAACGAAGCCGATCGAATACCTTGGCTCCTGGTAAGCGTAGGCCAATTGGGTATCAAACACGTTGGCCGGGCGCACTCGCAATCGATGCCAGAACAACTCCAGATCTTCGCCACACGCATGCATCACCTTGATGACAGCAGCATTTTCGAGCAGTCGAACAAGCGGTCCAAAATCCATGTCCTGCAAGGGATCAAGCAGATACACCTGCTGACGAGTGCTGAGCTGGAAAAGACCGGCGATCGGGAAAAACGTGTCTGTACGCAGGAATTCCGTATCGATGCCCACGATTTCGGAACAGGTCTGCATCGCTGCAGCAAGCGATGCCGAGTCACTGATCCAGATTGGCGTGGGCATTTCTGTCAGTACCGGCATCATCGGATTACTCGGCAGTTCAGTGCATTCAGTGTTGCTTGCAACAGCTAATCGCCCCCAAGACGTCGGCGACCACGCAAGGCATAGAGAATGGTTCCGCCGTCTGCGTACTCCAGTTCACCGCCAACCGGCATGCCTTGAGCGAGCCTGGTGACATTGGGCACGAGGCCACCGATCAACTGCCTGACATAGTGGGCAGTCGCCTCTCCCTCGACCGTTGCATTAGTGGCAACAATGGCTTCGTCTACTGACCGGTCACGTACACGAGCTTCGAGGCGATCCAGGCCCAGCTCCGCGGGACCAATGCCTTCAATCGGTGACAACCTGCCATGCAATACAAAGTAGTGGCCGTTGTACCCTCCCGCATGCTCAATCGCAAAAACATCCGCAGGGGACTCGACCACGCACAACACACTGCCGTCTCGTCTGCCATCACTGCAGATCGAACACTCCTCCGCTTCCGCATAATTCCGGCAAGTGCGGCATTCGCGGATGCCCTGCATGGCGTCAGTCAGCGACGCAGCCAGATGTAGTGCACCAGCGCGCTGACGCTGCAACAACGCAAGCGCCATGCGCTGCGCCGACTTTGGTCCGACCCCGGGTAAAACCTGCAGGGCTTCGATCAACGCAGTCAGTCGCGGTGTGCCTCGCATCAAAAAGTCATCTTGCCAAGTGGCAGTCCTGCAGGGAGCCCAAACTTCTTCGCCATGTCTTGCATGCGCTCCTGCTGGGCGCTCGTTACCCGTCGAACCGCAGCATTGAAAGCTGCAGCAACCAGATCCTCGACTATCGCCTTCTCTTCGGTCATGAGCGTGGGATCAATGAACACCGCGCGCACTTCGTACCGACCGTTCATTTCAACCTTGCACAAGCCCGCACCGGCCTCGCCTGTCACCACCTGCTCGGCGGCTTCCTGTTGCATGGATGCCATTTTTTCCTGCAGCGCCTGCGCCTGTTTCATCAGGCCTCCAATGTCCTTGATATTCATGATCGACTCCGTGCTTTTTCACTGACTGGCACAACGCGTTGAATGCGTCCGCCGAACTCCTTGAGAATGGACTGGACCACCGGATCATCGGCAACTGCCGCTTCCGCGTTACCCTGCGCTTCGGCTTGGAGCCGCACCTTGCGCACTGCCGGTGTTTCTTCCAGAGATGACTGAACCAGCACGCTGATTTCCGTTGCTCCGAATGGCTTCAAAGCGCGCGCAATCGCCAATCGCTGGGCCTCCACCAACAAGGTGTCGTGGCGCGGATCAAGATGCAGTAGCCAGTTGCCACCCTGCCGCTGCGCCAGTACGGAGTGCTCCATCAACATGCGAGTCACCCCACCGGCTTCGCTGTCTTCGACCAGTTCATGCCAGGGCTTCTGCGGCAATGCGACTTGTGTCTGGCTTTCTGTTAGAGACGGAACCAGTAGCTCCTTCGAACTCAACGGAGGCTGTGCGATGTCCTTTATTTCCTCACGGCCAGGCTTCAAGGTTGGGCTTGTCAGACCTGCTTCAGCCGGAGTCATGGATGTGGTCTGCCTGGGTTCCGCTTTCGGAACCCGGCTGTCCGGTTCAGGCGCAAACGCGAGCATGCGTAGTAACGTCATCTCAGCGCCACTGCGCTGATCCGGGGCAAGTGACAGATCGCGTTGTCCCATGATGGCGATCTGGTAGTACAGATGCACGGCCTCGGCGCTGATCAGAGCCTGCTGTTCATTCCGACCGAGTGCACGGTCAACCGCCATGGCATGCAGCGCACTCGCAAGATCAGCCAGCACAGAAGAAAAATCCACCGCTCGCTCGGCAAATTCCGCGGTCACCGCCAGAACTTTCTCGGCCGAACCCGATGCAATAGCCTCAATCAACCCGCCAGTTTCGTCACGCCCGACAAGTCCAAGCATCTCGCCTATGTCTGCCTGGGTCAGTTTGCCCTGGCCAAAAGCAATCGCCTGATCAGTGATGGATAGCGCGTCACGCATGCTGCCTCGTGCAGCGCGAGCGATAAGGTCCAGAGCAGGCCTTTCTGCGTCAACGTGCTCGTCGACGAGAATCGACTCGAGGTAGTTGGCAATTCGCTCCGCACTCAAGTTCTTCAGCTGAAATTGAAGACACCGTGACAGCACCGTCACCGGCACTTTCTTGACCTCGGTGGTGGCCAACAGAAACTTGACGTGCGGCGGCGGTTCTTCCAGCGTTTTCAACAGAGCGTTGAACGCGGCATTCGACAGCATGTGCACTTCGTCGATCAAATACACCTTGTATCGACCCCGCACCGGCATGTACTGCGCGTTTTCAAGGAGTTCACGGGTATCGTTGACCCCGGTTCGCGACGCGGCATCAACTTCGATGAGATCCAGAAAGCGGCCTTCGCTGACATCGATGCAGGTCGGACAAACCAGACAGGGATTCGAGGACACGCCATTCGTCTCGCAATTCAGGCACTTGGCCAGAATTCGGGCAATGGTTGTCTTCCCGACACCGCGAGTTCCGGTGAATAAATAGGCGTGGTGTACCCGATCATGATCAAGCGCATGGGTGAGTGCCCGGACGACATGATCCTGTCCGACCAGCGCACCGAATCCGGCGGGCCTTAATTTGCGTGCTAGCACCTGGTAACTCATCGCCCGTATTCTACAGACTTTCACCAGAACCTCTGCCCATGAGCTTGGCCAGTTCTTTCATCGTCATCGGTCACCGAGGTGCTGCCGGACTGGTACCGGAAAACACCATGCCGAGCTTTCAGCGGGCGTTTGAGCTGGGTGTTGATGCGATCGAGCTGGATGTGCACCGGGTAGAGCATCGCCTGGCGGTCATCCACGATGACACGCTTGAACGGACGACAAACGGCAAAGGGCCGGTTGCCAGCCTCTCGCTGGCTGAGCTGAAAGACCTCGATGCTGGGGACGCAGCATCGATACCCCTGCTCGATGAAGTTCTCGATGCATTGCCCGGGAGGGTCGCCGTCAACATTGAACTGAAAGGCCGCGGAACTGCGGCGCTGGTCGCGGATCTTCTGCGCAACCACCCACGACTGCTGTCTGAAGAGCTCTGCATGGTCTCTTCATTCGATCACCTGATGCTCCTGCG
>CAMDVY010000136.1 GCA_945878745.1 Klebsiella pneumoniae
CCTCGACGGTCACGGTCCTTCTCGCGCTCTTTGCCACGCGTTCGCTTTCCGCCACGCTCTTCCGCCTGAGTCTTGGCTTGCTCGTCTGCTGTCTTGATCGCAACATCGTCGACTGCTGGTGCCGTTTGTACTCGAGCCTTCAGCTCCGCCGCTTCCTTCGCCAGCCTTTCCGCTTCCAGACGCAACCGCTCTTCTTCTTTCAGGCGTGCTTCTTCCAGCCGGCGCTCTTCTTCCAGTCGCCGCTGCTCCTCTTCCTGTTGCAGCGCCTCCGCACGACGTGCTTCTTCTTCTCTGATGCGCTTGGTTTCGACTTCTGTTTGCGATTGTATTGGCGCCGCCGGCTCGGCGGTCTGTTCTTCATCTCCACGCTTTACGAATACACGCTTACGCCGAACTTCGACCGTCACACTTCGGCCAGCTTTTCCCTGGCCCGTCTTGAGGGTACCCACGGACTTTCGCGTCAGCGTGATCTTGTTAGGTGAAGAGTCTTCTCCGCCGTGCGCACGCTTCAGGTACGCGAGAAGAACCTGCTTCTGTTCTTCTGAAACGGATTCACCCGCCCGGGAGTGCGAGAGGCCGGCTTCACGCATTTGCGACAGCAGCCGTTCTACAGCAACGCCTACTGTGCTCGCGAGTTGTTCCACCGTAACATCGGCCATAGTTATTTCCGCTCTTTACGCCATTTTGCTGGAAGCCTTCGCTTCCAGTCTTTTCCTCACGCGGGACCCGTCAATCATTGCTCGATGAACCCATCGGCTATGCAAACCAGGGAGCCCGCGCGGTCATAATCAATTCAGCCGCTCTCGCCTCACTCAGTGAAGGCGCAATTTCCAGCAGATCCGGGACGGCGAGTTCAGCCAGGTCTTCCATGCAGACCACACCATGGCTTGCCAGTGCGAAGGCCAACTGCCGATCCATACCTTCCATTTCCAGAAGATCATCTGCAGGCTGCTGATCGGATAGCATCTCTTCGTTGGCTATCGCCTTGGTAAGCAAGGCATCCTTCGCGCGATTCCGCAATTCTTCGACGATTTCGGCATCGAACCCCTCGATGGCCGACATCTCGTCAATGGGCACATACGCGATCTCTTCAATGGTGGTAAATCCTTCTTCCACCAACACGATCGCAACATCCTCATCAACAGAAAGTACATCCATGAAGTTCTGGATGAACTGGCCGGCTTCCTTCTGCTGCTTCTGCTCTGCTTCGGCCTCAGTCATGATGTTCAAAGTCCAGCCAGTCAGCTCACTCGCCAGACGTACGTTTTGACCACCTCTACCGATAGCCTGCGCCAAATTGTCTTCAGAGACGGCAACTTCCATCGTGTGGCTTTCTTCATCCACAACAATAGATGCCACTTGAGCAGGTTCCAGAGCGTTGATAGCCAGTTGTGCTGGATTGTCGTCCCAGGGAACGATATCTATACGCTCTCCTGCAAGTTCACCCGAAACAGCCTGAACACGAGATCCACGCATACCGACACATGCGCCAACGGGATCGATACGACCATCATTGGTCTTGACTGCAATTTTGGCGCGTGAGCCAGGATCTCGCGCTGCTGCACGAATCTGAATGACATCCTCGGCAACTTCCGGCACTTCGAGTTTAAACAACTCCACCAGCATGGCGGCCGATGTCCGCGTCAACGTCAGTTGCGGCCCCCGATTTTCTGGCTGAACTTCCAGCAGCAATGCACGAATCCGATCATTGACCCTGAACGATTCGCGAGGAATCAGATGCTCTCGCTTCAGCAGCCCTTCGGCGTTATTGCCCAAGTCAACGATAACGCTGTCCCTGCCCAGTTTTTTGACAGTTCCGGCAACAAGCTCGCCGACACGAGGGAGGTACTCGGCGACAACTTTTGCCCGCTCAGCTTCTCTCACCTTTTGAACAATGACCTGCTTTGCGGTTTGCGCTGCAATGCGACCAAATTCCACAGACTCGACTGGGAGTTCGATGACACCGCCAATACTTAGCGCGGCGCTCCTGGCTCTCTCGTCCGTCACATCAATTTGCGCTGCAGGGTTGGGTTCTTCGACTGATTCGAGGTCAACAATCGCCCACACGCGAAAAGTCGAATACTCGCCAGTGTGGCGATCAATCGACACACGAAACTCGGCGCCTTCTTCGTAGCGTTTTTTACTCGCCATCGCCAGCGCTGCTTCCAGCGCTTCGAATATCAATTCCTTGGAGACTCCCTTCTCGTGAGAAACGGAATCAACAACCGTCAGCACTTCTTTGCTCATGTTCGTTCGTCTCTATCAATCAAAACGGGGCACGATGCGTGCACGTTGTACGTTTTCAAGCGGGAAGACAAACTCGTCAGTCCCTACATGAACGTAAGCCTCATCGTTCTCGAACCCGGCAAGCACACCAACAAAGTGCTTGCTCCCATCAAACGCAAGATGCAACCGAACGTCGATTTGCTCACCCACGTTGCTCACGTAGTGAGCAGGCTTGAAGAGGATTCGATCCATGCCGGGGGAAGACACTTCAAGTGTGTATTCGCCGGTGACGACCTCGCTGACATCCAGCACATCGCTGACCTGCCGGCTGACCCTCTCACAATCTTCGACGGTGATGCCTGCCTCTTTATCTATATAGATACGCAAGCGCGAATGTCGCCCTTGAGCAACAAACTCCACGCCCCAGATCTCGCACTCCTGACTCCCGACTAGCGGGCTCAGCAGTGTTTCCAATTCCTGTTCCTTCCGATTCAACCTCAGAACCTGCCATTCGCAGCAACAGGCTTCGACTCTTGATCAGGACACCGAGCCCCGATCGTCGGCAGCACTGCACCGAAGGAAAAAAAAATGGGCTAAACGCCCATTCGACTTTCGCTCACATGACTGGATCAGGATTACTCGATCAGAGCTTCCGAGCTGCTCGACCAGTCACGGACGATCCCGCTGACTTTGGTCTGTTCGCCGTAGAAAACTAAGGCGAAGCATAGCTACCTAGATGGCAGCACCCTCATCTGACCTTTGCCCGTGTGGGAACTTGGATCGTCAGAGAGTGCTACCAGAAGTTGGTAGCGGGGGCAGGATTTGAACCCACGACCTTCGGGTTATGAGCCCGACGAGCTACCAGACTGCTCCACCCCGCATCAGCAAGGGCCGGGATTATAGGGAGGTGCCCCTAGGCACGCAACCATTGATACTGGTATCTGCAAAGAACATGAGGTTCTTGAAACTCTGTTTGGTGCCGAAGGCGAGACTCGAACTCGCACGGGCAATGCCCACTACCCCCTCAAGATAGCGTGTCTACCAATTTCACCACTTCGGCATAAGTCTCTTGTTAATACCCTAGACGTCGGGCAGTCCGGAATCTACACCCTCGGACTTCGGAGTCAACTGCGTTTCAGCTGGTTTGTCGTCCAACTTCGACTCGATCTGCGCAGGAATAACCGGCAATCCTTCAATGACGACCTGCGAGGCTTTCTGTTTGGCGGTATAGGCAAGACCAAATGCAATGAGAAAGAACCCGATCGCAAGCCATACCGTCAGTTTTGTCATGAATGAACCGGCGCCAGCACTGCCAAACACGGTGTTCGCCGAGCCACTACCAAAGGCTGCGCCGACATCGGCGCCTTTGCCTTGCTGCAACAACACCAGCACCGTGAGCCCTATGGCATCTGCAACGAGCAGGATCAACAATATCGATTCAAGCGCTTCCATCTGTTACCACTTCTCTGTCGGTTGCCGGGCAGTATCTATCTCGACGGCACCGTGTAAACAAACAATCCCACGTATTCAGCTCTTTGCCCGTTGCAACGCTTGGGCAATTTTCACAAATCCATCACCAGCCAGAGCCGCATTCCCAACCAGGGCGCCGTCTACTTGTGGCAATCTGAACAACTCATCTGCATTCGTTTCATTGACGCTGCCACCATAGAGCACCGTCATCTCCTGCGATTCGTCCAACAGACGTTGTAGGGACTCCCTGATGAAAGCGTGCATTTCATCAATCTGCACAGCGCTCGCACTGTACCCCGTACCAATCGCCCAAACCGGCTCATAGGCAACGATCAGTTGTCGCCATTCCAGCTTCGAAATACGAGTGGCAATCACCTTCAACTGACTGTCCACTACACTTGCTGCAGCGCCGCTCTGACGCTCTTCAATAGTCTCGCCAACGCAAAGAATCGGCTGCAACCCGGCACGAATAGCAGCCTTGATCTTGGCCGCGATCCGCTCATCCGACTCACCGGCATATCGTCGCCGCTCCGAGTGGCCGACGATAGTCCACCGCGCACCAGAATCGGCAACCATTTCGGCCGAGACTTCCCCGGTGAAAGCACCTTTGGCATGCTCGTGGACGTCCTGCGCCCCTACCGCAACATAATTAGCCTGAGCAACAAGCAGTGTTTGCACGGCACACAAATACGGAGCGGGCGGACAGATCACAAGCTCTACCCCAGCAACGGGCGTCAACCGTGCCACATACTCCCGAACCATCCCCATGGAACCATGCATCTTCCAATTGGCGGCGACAATTCGTCGGCGTCCAGAATCAGTCATGCATCAGCTCGCTGGCCGAAGGGCGGGCAATGGTATACGGCAAATTTGAAAAAATCATCTTTGCGAAGGAAAGAGCCTGAATCTTGCTAAACGAAGGGGGCGCGCAGAAACGATGTGAACTACGACTCTGCGTTGTGAGATCCATTGAGGTTTTCGGCCAAGTAGGCCAACTCCTCTGCAATGGTCTTCACTTCCAGCGAATCCTCGCCTTCGACCATGACGCGCAGCACAGGCTCTGTCCCAGAGGGTCTGACAAGAATCCTGCCACGTCCTTGTAGAGTGCCTTCCTTGTCTAGGACAGCGCGTTTCAGCTCAGCGTGTCCGGCGACGCCCTTGGGATCTGAAACTTTCACATTGATCATCACCTGAGGCGTCTTTTGCATGCCATCGAGGAGTCGTTCAATCGGCAGATCGGCCTCAATTGAGGCACGCAACACCTGGAGGGCGGCGACGATGCCATCCCCGGTTGTGGTTCGATCAAGGCAGACGATGTGGCCCGACGACTCACCACCGAGTTGCCACCCACTGGATTTCATTCGCTCAAGCACATATCGATCGCCGACCGCTGCGCGATCAAATGGAATCCCTTTGTCTGTAAGCGCTCGCTCAAGTCCGAAGTTCGACATCACGGTTCCAACAACCCCACCACCGAGCTCACCCTTACCATGACGATGGTTGGCAATGATGTAGAGCAACTCGTCACCGTCACGCTCTATGCCTTGGCCATCGACCATCAGCACTCGATCGCCATCTCCATCAAAAGCGATGCCAACGTCGGCTCGATACTCCCGTACCTTCTCCACCAGCTTATCCGTGTGCGTCGATCCACATCCTGCATTGATGTTCATGCCGTCAGGTTCAGCGCCGATGACAATCGTGTCTGCACCGAGCTCCTCGAAAACACCCGGCGCCACGTGATAGGTAGCACCGTGAGCACAATCGAGGACAATGCGCAGGCCGTTCAGCCGGAAGCCGCGATCTACCGTCGCTTTGCAAAACTCGATGTATCGACCAGCCGCATCCGGCAATCGTGATGCCTTCCCGAGCTGTTCCGAAGAAACGCAGACCATCTTGCTCTCGAGCATGGCTTCAATTTCCAACTCGACTTCGTCGGCCAGCTTGTTACCAGTGCCATCAAAAAACTTGATCCCGTTATCGTAGAAGGGATTGTGCGACGCCGAAATCACAATTCCCGCATCGGCTCGAAGCGTTCTGGTCAGATAAGCGATACCGGGCGTTGGCATCGGACCAATCAGACCAACGTTTACGCCCGCACTCGCCAACCCTGATTCCAGTACTGACTCAAGCATGTAACCGGAGATGCGGGTGTCCTTCCCAATCAGGATCTGGCTTCGACCACGCTGTGCAAACACACGTCCAACTGCCCATCCCAGCCGCAGACAGAATTCCGGCGTGATCGGATAGGTCCCTACTCGTCCCCTGATGCCGTCCGTGCCGAAGTACTTTCTGCTCATACTCTTTCCTTGTAGAGACATCACATTCACCGGAGGGGAGGCTGACGCCTTCGTCAACCAGTCCTTTCGTTATTCAACGCTGTCCAAACGGACAGAGCATCATAGGTTTCCGCCACATCATGGGCCCGAATGATGCGAGCGCCGTGTTCAACCGCAAGTACTGCCATTGCAATGCTGGCATATAACCGTTCTTCCACTGGACGATTCGTGATCCGCCCAAGAAACGATTTGCGCGACACACCAACAAGAATTGGCAACCCGGCTTCCGCAAATCGCTCCAGATTGGCCAGCAATCGCAGATTGTGTTGCATCGTCTTGCCAAATCCGATGCCTGGGTCAATCACAATCGACTGCCGGTCGATCCCAAGCGCAATCGCCCGTTTGACTCGGTCTGCCAGATAAACACCAATCTCGCTCAGCACGTCGAGATATTCCGGGGCATGCTGCATGGTTGCCGGCTCGCCTCGCATGTGCATCAGGCAGAGGCCGGCGCCGCAACGACTGACAGCATGCAATACAGTCTCATCGATGCCCGCTGACACATCATTGACGAGATGGCAGCCGGCGGCCAGAGCCGCTTCAGCAACAACACCTTTTCGAGTATCAACGGATAGAAGAGTATCCAGACTGCGCAGCCGTTCCATGACCGGAATCACACGCTCCATTTCCTGCTCACTGGAGACTTCTGGTGCACCAGGACGCGTCGACTCTCCTCCGATATCCAGGATCTTTGCGCCCGCCGAAACCATGCAGCTAGCCTGCTCTTCAACGTCATCAAGGCGCACACGACCCGACGCATCGATAAATCGACCGCCATCTGAAAATGAGTCGGGTGTGATGTTGAGAATGCCCATGACCACAGGCTGGGTAAGGTCCAGCCAGCGGTCACGACATTTCATCCCTGCAGCGATCAAGCCGGGCGCCCCGGATTGATCAGGTTTCTGCAGGACCACCAATGGGCTTCTCATCGGAAGTCCGGGTCGCCGGCGGTGATGGTGGCTTTGGAGCCCGTGGCTTCGCACCTGCCATGATGTCATCCAGCTGCTCGGAGCCGAGTGTTTCGAACTCCATCAGCGCTTCCGCCATCATCTGCAATTTGTCACGGTTCTCCTCAAGCAATCGTCTTGCTTCCGAATAACACTCGTCGATGATCCGCCGGATCTCGTCGTCGATGGCTTTCGCAGTATCTGGCGAGTGTGGCTTGGGACGTACGCCTGCAGACATGCCCAGGAAAGGTTCACTGGCATCTTCGTCATACATCAGCGGACCCATGCGCTCGGACAATCCCCACTTGGTAACCATGTTGCGTGCGAGCGCGGTAGCACGCTCGATATCATTGGATGCGCCCGTCGTCACAAACTCCTTGCCCAGCACCATTTCTTCAGCCAATCGGCCACCAAACAGGCTGCAGATCTGACTTCGAATGGCCTGGCGACTGATGCTGTATCGATCTTCGGCCGGCAAGAACATCGTCACACCCAATGCGCGGCCACGAGGAATGATGGACACCTTATAAACAGGATCATGGTCAGGCATCAGACGACCAACGATTACATGACCAGCTTCATGAAACGCCGTGTTGA
This sequence comes from Klebsiella pneumoniae, assembly GCA_945878745.1. Classification (GTDB taxonomy): domain Bacteria; phylum Pseudomonadota; class Gammaproteobacteria; order Pseudomonadales; family Azotimanducaceae; genus SYFY01. Next base: position 7,580 of record CAMDVY010000136.1, read on the forward strand.
GCTTTTCCTTTTCGGACATGACCATGCTCTTGCGCTCAGCGCCCA
>CAMDVY010000137.1 GCA_945878745.1 Klebsiella pneumoniae
CGCCGATAGCAGCGAAATCACAGGGCGTGCTCCCTCCGCGTGCTCGACGTGCTGTACAGCACGCCTGTGCGCGCTACTGTCCGCGCCACCCTGCGTTTTCACTACTCTCGGTGCCCTCGTTACGTTCCTTCATGAATAGTGCGGGCTAGCGACTTGTTCGGGTACAAGCAATTCGCTGACGTGAATTGCGAAGGTAGGAGCGCGTCGCGCTCCTCGCTCCTCTCTTCGAAAAGAGGCCCAGCGTTACATGCATGGGGAATGGTGGTGCATTCTGCACCCTCGGGAATCTTTGCTTGTTCAGAGCTTCCCTGTGAGCCGAACGTCACCAGTTCTGATATCCCGCCCCATCGTGTGGTTGTTGGTCGAGGTGTGCCTGCGTTCAAACCTCTCGTTTAAGAAAACAGGTTGTTAAAGCGCCGCGGTTCATTACTCCCCCGCGACTCTTTCAGACACCGTGCGAAGATCGGAATCCCTGCTGCAATCTGCTCTCGCGTCAAATGACCAAATGCCAACCGCACGTAGGATGCATTGACGCCTTTGTAGTGGAATGAGCTGCCAGGAATGTAGTTCACACCAGATGCCTGTGTGCTCTTCCACAACTTGCCGCGGTCCACGTCATCCGGAATCCGCACCCAGATGAAGAGCCCGCCAACCGGGGTTGACCAGACGCAGATGTCGTCGAGATGTTCGCCGAGCGCCTGCACGGTGAGATCGCGTTTGCCTTTCAAAACGGGATTGGCAATGGCCGCATGTGCGGCGATGCCATCCTTGTAAAACTCGGCGACCACAGCGGCGGCGAAGGTGTTGCTTCCCGCGTCAAACCTTCGCGCCAGCACCTTTTCGAGCATGGGAGGTCTGGCGAGGATGTAACCCAGCCGCATGCCGGGCGCCAGGATCTTGGAGAGCGAACAGAGATACAGGTGGTTCGGGTCGTCATCCAGAGCGTAGATGGCGGGTTCGATTGGTCCGTCGTAATGAACGTCGCCGTAACAATTGTCCTCGACGATAGGGACCCCGAATCGTCGAGCCAGAGCGATCATTTCCAGCCGCCTCGCCTTGGGCATGACGAAGCCGGTCGGGTTCTGGTACGTACTGATCGCGTAAATGAATCGGGGTAACCGTTTCTCTCGTTGCAGCCGCAGCAGCTCGCTTTCAAGATGATCGAGGCGCATGCCTCCTTCGTCGAGCTGGATGCCGACCATGTCGTACTTGAGTCCGCGATAGGCCGACAATGTGCCGGGGTAGCAGAACTCCTCGACGATCACCGTGTCACCGTGATTTTCCTGCAAGGCTTCGGCGGTCAGGGTCACGGCCTGCATGGAGCCGTTGCACAGGATGAGGTGAGCCGGATCGACCGGAACGCCTTCGCGTTCACTCTCTCGACGTGCCATGGCTTTGCGCAGGCCCTCGTGGCCAAGGTTGCCTGGGTACTTTGTGAGTTCGAGTCCTTCCCTGTCGAGCACGCGCACCACCGCCGCTTTCAGCGCCTCCGTCGGAAAGGTCTCCGGGTCGGATCGACCGGAACCGAAGTCGTAGAGAATTTCAGGCATGGTGTCCCGCCAGTTTTTTCGCAGTGAGATAAACAAGGCTGTCTTTGACCGCGGTCAGCATGTCGGTGGCACAAGCGTCGAGTTCGACGATCGCCCATTCGAGTACGTCATGGTTGGCTGCCGCCAGGAGGCCCGCGATGTCCAGCCGACCTTGCCCCAATGCCACCATGGGTTCGCCCTTGATCAGTGGTCCGTCTTTCAGATGCAGTAGGGGAGTGCGCGAACTGATCCGAGCGAGTTCCTGCACGGGATTGCAGGCACCGAAGTTGGCAGCGCAATAGGTATCCAGTTCGAACTCCACACGAGGCACCAACTCCTGAAACACATGGTAGGCCAGGCGTCCGTCGATCTCAGCGAATTCCCACCAGTGGTTATGCAAAGCCAGGGTAATACCGGCTGCACCGAGGTCATCGATCAGGCGATTGGTGGTGTCTGCAGTGCGCTTCACCGCATCCAGGTCCTTGAAGTCTGCGGGCGCGTAGCCGCCGACGGCACGGTGCAGACCCAGTTCCCCAAGGATTTCCAGCGTCTGGCTCACGGGCGATCGATTCGCAAAGGGGTAGTGACTTGATGACACCCGCATGCCGAGTGCTTCCACACGTTTGCGAAATGTGGTCGGTGTCATGCCGAAGAGGTTGAACGGCTCAACACCCTGATAGCCGGCCAGGGCGAGTGCAGTGAGCACGCCATCGAAGTCCCGCTCGCTTTCGGCGCGCAGTGAATACAGTTGTACCGATACAGGCAGCATGGCTCCTCCCCCTCTGATTGGTTTATCGTAGCCCACATGGGGGAGATGCAAAAACTTAAGTTTGGACTCATCGGTGGCGGCGAAGGTGCCTTCATCGGTGCAGTACATCGTCTCGCGGCAGAACTGGACGGCGAAGCGGAACTGGTGGCGGGTTGCTGTGGCAGTACCCCGGAGCGTGCTCACACCGCCGGAATGCGGCTCTATGGATTGCCACCTGAGCGGGCTTACGGATCTGTCGTCCAAATGCTTGCAGGGGAGCAAGAACTTCCCGCGTCCGAGCGCATGCAATTCGTCATCGTCGCCACGCCGAACCATACCCATGTGGACATCGCCGAAGCCGCCTTGTGGCACGGGTTCCCGGTGGCATGTGACAAACCTTTGGCAACTGATCTCGATTCAGCGAAGCGATTGGCCTCGGTGGTGGGTACCACGGGTCTGCCATTGGCGGTGACCTATAACTACACCGGTTATCCCATGGTTCGTGAAGCCAGGGCACTCATTGCCGGCGGTGTACTTGGACGCATCCGGCGAGTGCAGTGTGAGTACTTTCAGGGCTGGCTTGCTACCAAGGCGGAAGCTGAAAACAAGCAGGCCAACTGGCGTACCGATCCTGCGCAAGCCGGTGGAAGTGGATGTTTCGGTGATATCGGTAGTCATGCGGAGAACCTGGTGCACTTCGTAACCGGTTTGACGATCAAGAGCCTGTGCGCCGATTTGTCTGCGTTCGTACCTGGTCGTCGCCTGGATGATGACGGCAATGTTCTGCTGCGCTTCGAAGGTGGAGCGCGTGGTGTCATCTGCGCAAGCCAGATCGCGGTCGGGGAAGAAAATGCGTTGAGCATCCGGGTATATGGCGAGCGCGGTGGTCTCGAGTGGCGACAACAGGAGCCGAATTCTCTGGTCCTGCGGATGATGGACAGGCCGATGCAGATTCTACGGACAGGAGTTGGAAACCTGGCGCCGATCACCAGCCGGTCTGCTCGTTTGCCGGCAGGTCATCCCGAGGGATTTCTGGAAGCGTTTGCAAACATCTACCGGGGTTTCATGGCTGACCTGCGCGGCGAAGGGAACGCGGAGTATCCCCGTATTGATGATGGTGTGCGGGGCATGTTGTTCCTGGACCGTGTGGTAGCAAGCTCACGCTATGGTGGCCAATGGCTGGATATGGAGGCGATGTCATGAAAACCCTGAAAGGACCAGCGATCTTCCTCGCCCAGTTCATGGCGGATGAAACGCCGTTCAATGGCATCGATGGGATGGCGCAGTGGGCAGCCAGGCTCGGATTTGTCGGCATTCAGGTACCGATCGGTAACCCGGCGTTCATCGATGTCACGCTGGCCGCTGAAAGTCAGACTTATTGTGATGATCTCAAGGGCAGGGTGGCTGCGGCTGGTCTGCAGATTACCGAGTTGTCGACGCACCTCGAGGGGCAACTGGTTGCAGTGCATCCTGCCTATGACGAACTCTTTGACGCGTTTGCAGTTCCGGCCGTGCGAGGCAACCCGAAAGCACGAACCGCCTGGGCAGTTGAGCAGGTCAAACTGGCATTGCATGCCAGCGCTCGCCTCGGGCTGACGGATCAAGTGGCGTTCCCCGGTGCGTTGTTGTGGCCTTATTTTTATTCGTGGCCACAGCGGCCAGCGGGATTGATCGACGAAGGCTTTCGCGAACTTGCACGCCGCTGGTTACCCATTCTCGATACTGCCGATGAGTGCGGCGTCAATATCTGCTTCGAGATACACCCTGGTGAAGATCTGCACGATGGTGTGACCTTCGAACGCTTTCTTGATGCGGTGAACCAGCATCCCCGTTGCAATATTCTCTACGACCCCAGTCACTTCGTTCTGCAGCAGATCGACTATCTGGGTTTCATCGACGCGTATCACGAACGGATCCGCATGTTTCATGTCAAGGACGCAGAGTTCAATGTCAATGCACGCAGCGGTGTGTACGGCGGCTATCAGGACTGGCTGCAGCGTGCTGGTCGGTTCAGATCGCTGGGTGATGGTCAGATCGACTTCAAAGGTGTGTTCTCGCGGCTTGCCGCGTACGACTACCCGGGTTGGGCTGTGCTGGAGTGGGAGTGCTGTCTCAAACACCAGGAAGATGGTGCGCGGGAAGGCGCTGCATTTATCCGTGATCACATCATTCGAGTAACCGACAAAGCCTTCGATGATTTTGCGGCCACCGGCGTGGATGCGGCACGCAACCGGCGATTGCTGGGTCTTTGATTGAATAGCAGGTATTACAGGAGAAGGGCGCGATGAGTAACAAACAGATCGATGCAGTGGTCGTGGGTGCGGGTTTTGGTGGTCTGTACACGCTGCACAGTCTGCGCAAACAAGGTCTGAAGGTGCTGGTGATTGAAGCTGGCGATGGGGTAGGTGGTACCTGGTACTGGAATCGCTATCCCGGCGCACGGTGTGACATCCAGAGCCTGGAATACTCCTATCAGTTTTCCAGTGAACTACAACAGCAATGGACCTGGAGCGAGCGATACGCAACCCAGTCGGAGATCCTGGGCTACATCAACCATGTGGCGGACCGCTTCGATCTGCGTCAAGACATCCGGTTCAACACGCGAGTGACAGCGGCCGAGTTTCAGGAAGATTCCAGTCGGTGGCTGGTGACCACGGACATCGGTGAAGTTCTTGATGCCCGTTTTGTCGTTATGGCGACAGGCTGTTTGTCATCGGCAAATCTGCCGCAGATTGCCGGGCTCGCCTCCTTCCAGGGCGATTGGTACCACACAGGGAAGTGGCCGCATGAGCCAGTCGATTTCACGGGCAAACGTGTGGCCGTGATCGGTACGGGATCCTCAGCGATTCAGAGCATTCCACTGATCGCCGAACAAGCGGCAGCACTGACCGTATTCCAGCGGACACCGAACTACTCGATACCGGCGCACAATCAACTGCTTGATCCAGCGCTGATCGCCGATGTGAAGGCACATTACCCAGAATATCGGGCTGCCAATCGACAGACTGCGTTCCATGCGGACTTTGACTACAGCGACCGCAATGCGCTGGATGTCACTGCAGAGGAACGGCAGGCGGAGTATGAGCGACGCTGGCAACGTGGTGGGCTGCCTTTCATGGCTTCGTTTGCAGATCTGATGTTTGTGCCAGAAGCCAATCAGACCGCCGCCGAGTTCATTCGTGGCAAGATCGCGCAGATCGTCAAGGATCCGGAGACTGCAAAACTGTTGACTCCGAAGGGTCTGGTCGGGTGCAAACGACTCTGTGTCGATACCAACTACTACGCCACCTATAACAAACCCCATGTTTCGCTGGTGGATGTGAACGCCGATCCCATCGACACCATTACCCCAACAGGTCTGCGAACACAAAATCGCAACTTCGAGTTTGATGCGATCGTCTTTGCGACGGGTTTCGATGCCATGACCGGATCGATGACCAAGGTCGCGATTCGCGGCCGCAAAGGCCAGACGATCCAGGATGCGTGGGCAGAAGGTCCAAAGACCTATCTGGGCCTGTCAGTGCATGGCTTTCCGAACCTCTTCATGATCACCGGGCCGGGTAGCCCATCGGTACTGACCAACATGCTGCCGTCCATTGAACACCACGTGGACTGGATATCGAATTGCATCAGTTGGGTCAGAAGTCAGGACGTTGTGGCGATCGAAGCCGAGGCGACCGCACAAGACGCCTGGGTGCAGCATGTGAATGAGGTCGGTGATACCAGCGTCTATCCGCGCTGCAACTCCTGGTACCTGGGGTCCAACGTACCGGGCAAACCGAGGGTATTCATGCCGTATCTCGGATTCCCTCCCTATGCTGAAAAGTGTCAGCAGGTAGAGGATGCGGGCTATGCAGGTTTCATCAAGCAGAAGTCAGCGGCGTGAGCTCGCGCCACATACGGGAGCTGTTTGATCTCACCGGGCACGTTGCGGTGGTAACGGGTGGCGGGCGTGGCATTGGTGAGGGCATTGCGCGCGCCTTCAGCGCGTCAGGCGCCTGCGTCGTGGTAGCGGCGCGAAGGACCGGTGAAATCGAGTCCGTCGCGGCATCCATCAATGCAGCAGGCGGTAAAGCGATCGCGGTCACCACAGATGTTACCCAGGACGATCAGCTTGATGCACTGGCCCGAGCCGCGGTGAACGCTTTTGGCAAGATCACCATCTGGGTCAACAATGCCGGCGGCTCGCCGATGCGCATGCCGTTGAAAGATCTGCCACGCGATGAGTGGGATCGAACCATCGCGCTGAATCTCACCTCCATCTACACAGGATGCATCACGGCTGCCCGTTACATGGAAACGGGCAGCATCATCAATATCACTTCAGGTGCTGGTACTGGACCGGTGCCGGGCAGTGCTCATTATGGCGCCGCGAAGGCTGGTACCAATTCCCTGACCTGGACGCTTGCCGCAGAGTTTGCTCCGAAGATTCGCGTCAATGCCGTGGCGCCTGGCGCCATTCCAACCGAGGTCATGCTGAAAGCGATTGGCAAGACAGACCAGCAACTCGATGAAGTGCTGGCTGAGTGGAAGATCCCGCTTGGTCGGCTGGGTACGCCGCAGGACATCGCGGCCGCCTGTGTTTATCTCGCGTCCGACGCAGCAAGCTGGGTCAGCGGTGAAATCATTCGTGTTGGGGGTGGGGCCAGGCCGCGCTGAATCGCGTGGAAACACTCATGCGATGGCCGATAAAGGTTTGATCATGATATGTCGGGTGAAACGACCGACGTAACGAGGGATTGTTGCCACTGGGCGATAACCCAATGCGTGATAGAGACCGGCGTTGCGATCGTCGAGCGTTTCGATCAGTGCATCCTGACAGCCACGCTCAACCGCAGCCAATTGGATTCGCCGAAGTGTTTCTGTTCCGAGGCCTTGGCCGCGAAGCGTTTCTTGCACCCACAGGTAGTTGATGAACAGCCTGCGGTATTCCGCCCGACCGGTTGCCCCGGCGATGACGATATCTGCTTCACGCAGGAAGCAGGCGATTGGCTGGCTGTCGCTGTCGAAAGCTTGACTGCGTCCGAATGTGAAAACGCCATCACTGATGATCGTTAGATCACTGGCGATGGCGTCGATTTCAATGGACCAGATTCGTGACATGACAGTGAAACTGTCGGGAGCCCATCCGTGAGCTCCCTGATCAGTGTTTCTTCTCGCCTCAGAAATACATGCGGTACATGACACCAAAGGTGCGAGGCGGATTGGTGTGGAATCCAAGCCGAGCCCTGCCACCACGCTCACGATCAAATGCGAGGTCTGCATTTTCATCGGTGACGTTGTTGACGTAGACGAGTGCTTCCCAGCCTTCGGTGGTGAAACCTGCCT
>CAMDVY010000138.1 GCA_945878745.1 Klebsiella pneumoniae
ACACCTGTTGTGCCTTCAATGGTCACCGAGTCTTCATTGCCGCGTATGGCAGCGACTTCTGCATCAAGATGAATCGTTACCCCTGGCATGTCCTGCAGACGCTCCCAGAGACAAGCCACCACTCGGTCATTTTCCGCAATGCGCCCGAGTGATTGGACTCCGAGCTCTGCTGCTGAAAAATGCAGCTTCGCGGTGCCGAGCTCTTCCCAGATTCGCATGTGCCTGATTGGCGAACCCTCTACCTCTACGCCAAGAGCGAGCAGAAAAGCTTCGGCCACCGGATTCAAGAGTACTGTCCGCAGCCCCATGCCGAGCCCGATACCAGGCTGGGTTGGCGAAAGGCTGGGTCGTTGTCGCTCCCAAAGGACCACGCTCAAGCCTCTTTTTGCAGCGGCTAGAGCGGCTGCCGCACCAACCATGCCGCCGCCGATCACGCAGATATCTGTCTCGATGGGAGAAGGATCGGACATCCTGCGTCAGCCGACCATCAACGCTTCGATTGCGGCTGGCAGTTTGGCTGCAGCAGCGGTCAGCACTTCAGGCCCGCTCTTCGTAACGAGCACATCGTCTTCGATGCGGATACCAATGCCACGGAAGCGGGCCGGGATCCCTGCATTCGCATCATCGTCGCGGATGTAGAGCCCTGGCTCGACCGTCAGCACCATGCCGGGCTCAAGCTCGCGCCATGCCCCACCCAACCGATAGTCTCCCACGTCGTGCACATCGAGCCCGAGCCAGTGGGATGCCTTGTGTGGACAGAAACGTGTGTACGCCTGTTTTTCGATGATGTCGTCAACCCTGCCTTTCAACAGTTTCAAGTCAACCAGACCCTGCACCATCACGCGCAACGCAGCATCGTTCGGCGCATTGAAATGCTGACCGACGACGCAGCACTCGATCGCTGCGTGCTGCGCATCGAGCACCAGTTCGTACAGGGCACGCTGGGCGCCCTTGAACTTGCCATCGACGGGAAAGGTACGGGTTACATCAGAGGCGTAGTACTCGTACTCGCAGCCGGCGTCGATCAGCACCAGCTCGCCTTTTTTCAGCGCTGCGCAGTTGTCCGTGTAGTGCAGGGTGCAGGCATTGCGTCCAGCCGCGACGATCGATGGATAGGCAGGAGAGCGGGCGCCGCGCTGCATGAACTCGTGGAGGAGCTCAGCTTCCAGACCGAGTTCGGTCATGCCCGGACGACACACCCGCATCACGCGTTCATGAGCTGCAACCGTAATCGATGCAGCCTTGCGCATCAGGTCCAGCTCGCGCGCGGATTTGAACAGGCGCAGTTCATGGAGCATGTGTTTGAGTGCTACGAATTCACCTGGCGCGATGGCGCCACCGGACTCACGCCCACGGATGTCGCCGACCCAGCGCAGAATTCGGCGGTCGAGATCCGAGTGATCACCTAGTGTCATGTAGATCCGCTCACGGCCTTCGAGCAACCCGGGCAGGATGTCGCCCAGGTCCGGGACCGGGAATGCATCGTCCACCCCAAGCGCTTCGACCGCCCGGTCCGGACCCAGCCGCTCACCGTGATAGGCCTCAAAGAGAGGATCGTGGTCCTGGCAAAACAGGATCGCTTGCCCATGACTGCGCCCAGGCACCAGAACCAGGAGAGCATCGGCCTCATTGAAGCCGGTCAGATAGTAGAAATCGCTGTCCTGCCTGAAGGTGTACTCGACATCACGATTGCGAATTTTACGACTTCCCCCCGGAATGATCGCCAGCGAACCGGGCAGCATAAGCTCCATCAGTCGCTCGCGGCGACGGCGATACTCGGTTGCGGGCACACTCACTCGTCGTCCTCCTCGCCCGGCTGCAGCAGCAACAGAACCGTTACCCTGATGTACTCGACGATCTCCGCGTACAGACGCTCTGCCTCCTCCGCGTCTAACCCATCAATATCGGCTGCACTGATCGCCGCAAGATCTTCCAGTATCTCTTCCTCTTCTTCGCTGGTGGCGATCTGGCCAAGCGCCCCAAACCCAGCGAGGAAAGCTGCGCACCATTCTGCCAGTGCTTCTACCCGCAGCTGGACGGGCGCTTCATCGTCAGGCAGCAATGGCATGAAGCGAAGATCATCGGAGAGCAGTTCTTCCTGGGCTATCTGCGCAAAACGGAGCAGTGCATCAGCATTCTCCACTGCATCGGCGCCGACCAGCGAGAGATAGTCATCAAGGGGCAGAACATCATCCTGCCTGGCATCACTCTCATCAGCCCAGTCGGCGTCTTCATCCACTTCGGCTTCAACAGGGTTCGTGCGCCCCAGATGCTTGGATCTGAGCTTCGCACACTGGATGCCACAGACTGTCCCATGCAATTCCGCCGGGCTCAGTTCAGAGGTCGCCGCATTCGCAGCAAAGGCCAATTCGGACACAGACACTCCTGATTCAGCGGTAGGGGATGACAAACTGGACGCTATGCTAATGACCTCTGCTTCCCATGCACAGGAAATATGCGCAAAATGAACTTTGCCTGACTGATGCCGCCGTGGAACAGACCATGCCCTCAACCACATGGGAATCTTTGGAACAACGTGTTGACCAGCTCATCGAGCTGACGGCTGTGTTGAGCAGGGAGAATCGCGCCTTGAAGGTGCAACAGCACAACTGGTCAACCGAGCGCGCCAAGCTTATCGAGAAAAATGAACTCGCCAAATCTCGCGTCGAAGCGATGATTTCGCGCCTGAAGTCACTGGAACAGGATTGAATCTGCCCATGACTGAGCTCACCACCGTTACTGTTCAGATCCTGGGCAAACCCTATCAAGTCAGTTGCCCCGAGGAAGAAGTCGAAGCGCTGTCCGCATCTGCACGCTATCTCGATGGCAAGATGGCTTCGATCAAGGGCTCAGGAAAAATCATTGGCCTTGATCGCATTGCGGTAATGGCTGCGTTGAACATCGCTCACGAACTGTTGAACACTGAATCAACGGTCGAACAAACCGGTAGCGCGCTCGATCAACGCTTCAGTCAACTGGCACATCGTCTCGATCTGGCGCTGGCGAAGCATCGGCAGAACGAAGGCTGATCGGCCGCCGACGCGCGCCGCTTCACATTGCCGCGTTTCTTTTCGGCTATACTCCTGATCGTTGCCTAGGACGTTCGCCAGTGTAGGAATATCCTTGAGCCGTTATAGATACGACAGGAGTTGTCGCGCTGGTTCCGGTGAGCACATCTGGTGCGGAGTTCTCGTAACTCCCCCGGGAAGCCTGATGGAATCGCACGCTTCTCCGCCCTGAGCCCGACGGTTCAGGGTACCCTGTGCAGCGGCGTCCCGGGTGACTTTCACTACCATGTCCGAGTCCAAAGAATCGGCAGCGAACAAGTCCAAGCTAAATCAGCCCAACAAGCCCACAAAAACCCGGCTTCGGCGGCAGTTCAGAGCTCTCCGCAACAATCTTCCGATCAAAACCCAACAAGCACACGCACGCGCCGTGGCAGAACAGCTCGCACGTTCAGGCGAACTGCTGCGGGCTCGAACAGTGGCCGGCTATGCAGCAGCGGATGGCGAGGTAGACCTCACACCGGTGTTTGAGGTGCTATGGCGCAGGAACACCAGGATTGCCTTGCCGGTGATCAACCCATTGAACACGCGACTTGATTTCTATCGCCACAAAGGTGACCAACCGTTGGTGCGTGGTCGCTTCGATATTCTGGTTCCGAACCTGCAAGCTGAACACTTGCCGTTACTGCGTATCGATCTGCTGCTGGTCCCGTTGATTGCCGTCGACTTGCAGGGGACAAGACTCGGGATGGGTGGTGGATTCTATGATCGAACCCTGAAGAGCCTGCCACCTCAACTTCGGCCGCGATTGATGGGCGTCGCACACGCTTGCCAGGTGAGTGATGAATCATTGCCACACGACGCCTGGGACATTCGGCTCGACGCGGTGGTCACTGAACTGGGAGTCACCCGTATTCGCCGATCGCCGAATCGCTGATCACTCCATGCATCGAACCGTCTGAAGGAGAATTTTCTTGGCCGTACACAGAATCCTGCGCATGGGACATCCGAATCTGCGAAGGCAAGCCGGAGTGATTGATCCAGCGGCCATCCATTCCGACGCCTTTGAGCGACTGCTTACCGACATGGTTGACACGCTGCACGACTACGGCGGCATTGGGCTGGCCGCACCACAAATCGATGTGCCCCTGCGACTTGCCATCATCGAATTGCCCGGTGGTCCGAGTCGCTATGGTGAACTTGCGAAAATTCCCATGACCGTCTTCATCAATCCGGTGCTGACGGTCATCGATGACGAAGCCGCCGGGTATTGGGAAGGCTGCCTCTCGGTGCCCGGTCTACGAGGATTCGTTGCACGTCCCCAACACGTGGAGGTGAGCTATCTGGATAGCGAGGGAAACTCGGCGCGCATGACGCTGAAGGGGTTTCCGGCAACCGTCGTCCAACATGAGTTCGACCATCTCGATGGTCGGCTGTACATCGACCACATTACCGATATGAGCAAGCTTGTCTTCGAGGATGAGTTCGCCCGTTACGTGGTGCCAGCGATCGACTCAGATCACGTCGTCTGAAAGATCACCACACGCCTGTTACTGCAGAAACATCGTGTACGCAGGATTGTCAGTTTCTTCCCAGTAACGATAGCCAATGCCGGCGAGCTGCTTGTTCAGCCGTTGCCGGTCTGACAGCTTGCCCTCAAAACCAACGAGCACACGCCCCCATGCCGCGCCATGATTGCGATAGTGGAACAGCGTGATGTTCCAGCGACCTTCCAGCCCGTTCAGAAACTTCGCCAGGGCACCGGGACGCTCCGGGAACTCGAATCGATACAACAGCTCGGGTTTTTCGCCTTGTACTCGACCTCCGACCATGTGCCGAACATGCAGCTTGGCGGTTTCGTTGTCGGTCATGTCGGTAACGGCGTAACCCTGCTTTTGCAGACCGACCAAAAGTTCTTCGCCATCTGCAGGTGCGATTATCTGAACGCCGACATAGATGTGCGCTGCGTCATCGCCCGCGTACCGGTAGTTGAATTCCGTGACTTGCCGCTTGCCCAGTGCGCGACAGAACTGTTTGAAGCTGCCTGCCCGCTCGGGGATCGTGACGCCGAGAATCTTCTCCCGCTGTTCCCCGACTTCGGCGCGCTCCGAAATGTGGCGCAGGCGGTCGAAGTTGACGTTTGCACCGCTAATCACTGCGACAACATTGCTGAAGCGCTCACCACGCTGCCGGTATTTTTTCAGCCCGGCGATACTCAGTGCGCCTGCAGGCTCAGCAATCGAACGCGCGTCATCGTAAAAATCCTTGATCGCTGCGCAGATCTCGTCGGTGTTGACCGTGATCACTTCATCGACATGGCGCCGCGCGATCTTGAACGTCTCCAGACCAACCTGGGCGACGGACACGCCATCAGCAAACAGATCGAGCGTTTCATATGGCAGCACCACTCGTTTGCCCGCCAGCATGGCGGCTTTCAGACAGGCTGAACCCTCGGCCTCGACACCAATGATACGAATCTCGGGTCGCAGATACTTCACATAGGCGGCGATACCGGCGACCAGCCCCCCGCCACCGACCGGTACAAAAATCGCGTCCAACGGCGCTGCGTGCTGATTGAGGATCTCCATCCCCACAGTGCCCTGGCCGGCACTGACATCAGGATCATCGTAAGGGTGCACATAGGTAAGGTTCTGCCTCGCCTCCAGTTCACGGGCGTGTTCGGCTGCGTCGTTGTAGGTGTCACCGTGCAAGATGATATGAGCGCCGAGACGACGCACCGCACTGACCTTGATGCTCGGCGTGTTCCGTCCCATGACGATGTGCGCACGAATGCCCAGCTCTCGGGCTGCGAGCGCAACGCCTTGCGCATGATTGCCGGCAGACGCGGTAATGACACCGCGTGCACGCGCCTGGGCATCGAGCTGGACCATCTTGTTATATGATCCGCGCAGCTTGAAGGAAAAAACTGACTGCAAGTCCTCCCGCTTGGCGAGCACCGAGCCACCGAGTCGTGCTGACAAGGAGGGCAACAATGTCAGCGGTGTCACTGTTGCAACGTCATAAACCCGTGCAGACAGTATCTTCTTGACGTAGCGTTCGAGCATGGAAATCCGTTGTTGGGAGCCGCGACAGTATGAACCAGGACGAACAAAAGCGCAGTGTGGCCACCGCCGCATTGAGACACATCGAGTCATCGCTGCGGTCCGATTCCGTCATTGGTGTCGGGACGGGTTCAACCGCCAACCACTTCATCGACCTTCTGCCCCAGATCCGCGCCCGCTTCGATGCCTGCGTCGCCAGCTCCGAAGCAACCGCCAGCCGATTGAAGGAGCGCGGACTGAAGGTTCTGGATCTCACCGCAGCGCCACCATTGGTTGTTTACGTCGATGGCGCCGATGAAGTTACCAACGGTCGCGCGATGATCAAGGGTGGTGGTGGCGCGCTAACCCGCGAGAAAATTGTTGCCAGTGCTGCCGACCAGTTCGTCTGCATCGTTGATGAGAGCAAACTGGTTGGCGTACTCGGACGTTTTCCACTGCCGATCGAGGTGATTCCCATGGCTCGGTCAGTGGTCGCCCGCGCCTTGGTCAGACTGGGAGGACAGCCGGAGTTGCGAATGGGATTCACCACGGACAACGGTAATCTCATCCTCGATGTTCATGGCCTGCAGATTCTGGATCCGAAAAGTCTCGAAGCCTTGATCAACAACATCCCAGGTGTAGTGACGTGTGGGCTTTTTGCCCAGCAACCTGCTGATGTCGTCATCATGGCCAACAAAGACGGCTCGATCCGCACCATCTGAGATCCGAATCAGAGATCCGAATCAGAGGAGTTTGCCCGGATTCAGAACCCCATTCGGGTCAAACACCTGTTTCACCGCTTGCATGGCGGCGATCTCCTGTGCTGATCGAGAGTAGCCAAGAAAGTCACGCTTCAACAAGCCAACACCGTGTTCGGCCGAAATACTGCCTCGTCGTAGCGCCACCTCCCTGAACAGCTCAGGGCTGATGTGATGGCATCTGGCATGAAACTCCGCATCATCCATGTTCGCGGGTTTGAGGATGTTCAGATGCAGGTTGCCATCGCCGATGTGGCCATACCAGCAGACCTCCAGGTCCGGATACCGATGGTTGACAAGACGGTCAACGGCAATCAGAAACTCGGGAACATCGGCGATTCGAACTGCGATGTCATTCTTGTAGGGGCGCTCTGGTGCCAGACTTTCCGAGATGTTTTCGCGCAGCGCCCATAGCGAGCGGATATCGCGATCAGACTGGCTCATCACACCATCCGTGACGATGCCAGCGGCCAATGCGCTTTCGAACGCCTGCATCGCAGCGTTCTCGGCACTCGCATCGAACTCCAGCAGCGCATAAAAAGGGCTTTGTGCAGCAAACGGTCTAGTGGCCTTGCCGCGAGCAATGACCTTGTTCATGGCAAGGTCGGAGAAAAACTCGAAGGCTGAAAGATCAATGTCTGCGGAAAAAACCTTCAGAACGGTCATCAGGTCAGTCAATTGAGGGACCGCCAACACCAGCACACGTTGTGGCTGTGGCGCCATGGCCAGCCGAACAGTGACCTCCGTAACGATACCCAATGTCCCTTCCGAGCCGATGAAGA
>CAMDVY010000139.1 GCA_945878745.1 Klebsiella pneumoniae
TCATCGGTGATGAGCGTGGTGTCTGGTTTCGTGGCGACGTAGTGGGATTGCTGACGGCGCGTACACTGGGCATCCAGCACCTGGTCACGCCGGTCACCAGTACAACGGCTTTGGAGCGATCACGGACGTTCCAGAGCATCGTGCGAACAAAGGTGGGATCACCGTATGTGCTTGAAGGTCTCGACCGTCTCATCGCAGCGAATACAGACGGCGGCATTGCTGGCTTCGAGGCCAACGGCGGCTTCCTGCTGTCCACACCGGTGCGTCAGGCGGGCCGATCCCTGTCGCCCCTACCCACGCGCGATGCGGCGTTACCCATCATTGCGTTGCTGGTCGCTGCCCGCTCACAAGGGTTGGTCCTCTCGTCGCTTCTCAATGGTCTGCCTGAGAGGTTTACTGCCAGCGACCGTATCAAGGACTTCAGCCGTGAAAACTCAGCCAGACTTGTCAACCGGCTGAAGTCACCTGACGCGGCATCAACGCTTCTCGACAATCGCTGTGGCCACCTCGCCAGCATCGACGAAACCGACGGTCTACGAATGACCTTCGTCAGCGGCGACATTGTCCATCTCAGGCCTTCAGGTAACGCCCCGGAGCTGCGTTGTTATGTTGAAGCCGATGAGGTCTCGAGGGCGGCGGAACTGGTCGCCTTCACGTTGTCGAGGATCAGCGCCTCTGCCTGATTTTTCGACACTGATCGGTGCCGCGATCTCTCGCAGCGGATCGATTCATCGGTCAGGCAGCCTCGCAGTCGATTCTTGTTAAGATGGTGACACCCGAGAAGATCAGGTCTCACATGACTGCGTCCTTGTACTCACGTCTCAGTGTGCTCATGTTCCTGCAGTTTTTTGTCTGGGGGGCCTGGTTCGTGACCCTCGGCACCTATCTCAACGGGCTGGGTTTCTCCGGCACCGACATCGGTTCGGCTTATCTCACGAACAATATCGGCGCGATCTTTGCGCCGTTTTTTGTCGGCATGATCGCTGACCGGTTATTTGCGTCGGAACGGATCAGTGGCGTGCTCCATCTGGTGGGCGGAGTGATCCTGTATTACGTCAGCACACTCAGTGCAGTGAATGAGATCATCGTGTGGCTGCTTGTTTACAACGCCTGTTACATGTCGAGCCTGGCACTCGCCAACAGCATCGGTTTCGCGCACTTGAATGACCCCGATACCCAGTTTCCTCGTGTGAGGGTCTGGGGCACGGTCGGCTGGATCGTGGCGGGGTTGGCCATCACCTTCGTACTGGCCGGGTTCACCGACAACGTGGAAGCAACCCGTGTGCCGATGACGATGGCCGCAGCGTGCTCCATAGTTCTGGGTCTGTACTGCTTCACGCTGCCACACACGCCGCCCGCAGCCAAAGGCAAACAAGTGCGGATCGGCGACGTGCTCGGACTCGACGCGCTGGCGCTGCTCAAGGACCGGTCATTTGGTCTGTTCGCCTTGAGTTCACTGCTGATCTGCATCCCGCTCGCGTTTTACTACAGCTTCGCCAACCTTTTTCTCAATGAAATTGGCATGCAAGGTGTGGCCGCAAAAATGAGCCTCGGCCAGATGTCGGAAGCCTTGTTCATGTTGGCCATGCCACTGTGTTTCCGCCGGCTTGGCGTCAAATGGATGTTGCTGGTCGGCATGGTGGCATGGGTACTTCGTTATGGACTGTTTGCCTACGGCTCCATGGACCTGGTGGGCTTTCTCTATCTCGGCATCCTGCTGCATGGCGTGTGTTACGACTTCTTCTTCGTGACCGGTCAGATCTACGTGAATCAGCAGGCGACACCGGAGATACGCGCCAGTGCTCAGGGATTTCTTGCACTCATCACTTATGGCGTCGGCATGGCCATCGGTACCTATATCGCCGGCATGGTCGTTGATGCACACATCATCGACGGCGGTCACGAATGGCGTTCGATCTGGCTGTTGCCGTGCGCCTTTGCGGCAGGGATAGCGGTTCTCTTTGCGTTGGTTTTTCGTGAACCTGAGCGGCGCTCGGGAAGGAGTCCCTCATGAGGATTTCTCGTCGAACCTCCCTGGCCATGCTCGGGTTGCTCGCGGGTGCGACGGCGCTACCAGCTCGCGCGTCGCTGCGCCGGGTCGAGCGCGCGGGTGTGCAGCTTTACACGCTGCGTGGCGCCATGGCCCTGGATGCTGCAGCGACGCTTGCTGCAGTCGCCGCAGCGGGTTACAGCGAAGTGGAGCCTGCTGGCACCGGCAACTTGAACGCCAACCAGTTTGCACAGGCGCTTCGTGACACGGGGCTTACTGCGCCATCAGCCCATGTGCCCTATGACTTGATTAAAAACAAGCCAGAAGAACTGTTGGCGATGGCCCAGGTCATTGGGTGCGAATATCTGGTGCTGCCGTGGTTGTCACCGGAGTTCAGGACTGCCAGCGGTTATGGCGTTGCTATCGACCTGCTCAACCGCTTCGGTGATCAGTGCCACAAGTCAGGTGTACAACTTTGTTATCACAACCATGACTTCGAATTTGAGCGCGTCGATGGCGAGGTTGCCTTTGACCGGTTGCTCAGGGAATGTGATCGGGACCGGGTCAAGTTTGAACTGGATCTTTTTTGGGTGACTCACGCAGGTGCCGACGGTGCTGCCTACCTGCGTGCGGATCCGCAGCGTTATCCGCTGTGTCATGTGAAGGACCGCACTGCTGCCGGTGAGATGGTGGACGTCGGGCAGGGCGTGATCGACTTTGCCGCGCTCTTTGCGGCGGGTTCCGGTGTACGGCACTACTTCGTTGAACACGACAGACCAAAGGATGCACTCGCCAGCATCATTACCAGCATTCAGGCACTCAAGCGGATTCGATACTGATGCGACGCATTCTCGTTTTACTCCAGATCCTGGTATTCCCGACGATCGCTTACGGGGCGGATCAATGGGTGGCGCTCTTCAACGGCAAGGATCTCGAAGGATGGATGCCCAAAATTCGCGGACAGGAAACCGGTCACGATCCGGCGCAGACCTTCCGCGTCGAGGACGGGAACCTTGTCGTCTCGTATGCAGGTTATGACTCCTTCGACGACCGCTTTGGGCATCTGTTTTTCAAACAACCCTATTCCCACTATCGACTGCGACTGGACTATCGCTTTGTGGGTGAACAGGCGCCGGGTGCGCCGGACTGGGCGTTCAAGAACAGTGGTGTCATGGTGCACAGCCAGTCGCCTGACACCATGCCTGCACCGCAGGACTTCCCCATCTCGATCGAAGTTCAGTTCCTCGGTGGTCGTGGTGACGGCAAGCCTCGACCGACCGCCAACATGTGCTCTCCTGGCACTCACATCGTTTACGAAGGAGCATTCACGGAAACGCACTGCATCAACGCGGCCGCGCCGACCTTTCATGGCGAAGAATGGGTGCACGTGGAAGTTCTGGTGGAAGAAGATCGGCTCGTTGAGCACTTTGTGAACCGTCAGTCAGTGATGCGCTACGGCGGATTGACGACTGGTGGGGGTGTCGTGTCCGGGCACCGCCCTGAACTGAAACCGGAAGGCGCGCCGCTCAGGAAGGGTTATATCGCCTTGCAGAGCGAAGGGCATCCCATTCAGTTTCGCAATATCGCCATTCTCGACCTCAGCGCCGGTCGATAAATCGAAAACGACACGCGTTCAGGCGTGACGTGCCCACGCGCGTTCGCCGGGTGTGTAGTCTACACACGGATCCCAGCGCCCAGGTGTTTCCACATAACGCATCGCCTGGGTGTAACCAATCTCGGACGTGAAGTACCCGATCACCGTGAGTTGCTTGATCATGCTGAAGTAGTGGGGTGTTTCCTCGGTGCCGAGAGTGAGTGCATGGTCGTGCGCCTCCTTGTCGAGACGGATGAGTAACTCTTGACGCTGTTTCGCATCGGCTTCCAGAAAACCACGTTGAAATGTACTGATGCACTCCGATTCGAGCTTTGTCATGCCGTCCATGAAGACACGGCGTTCATCCGGTGAGTAGGTGTCTGTCACCATCACGGCGATGAATGCGCCCACAACAGCAGCCTTTGCGCCGGGTGTGTCGGTCGCCGGCAGAATGGTTTCGGATACTTCGTCGAGCCAGGCAATCTGTGCGTTGGTGAAATCGCTGCTTGTCGCGTTGAGGTGACGATCTGAGCCACTCGCGCATGCGCTCAGCAGCGTGCTGGCGCCCGCAAGCGTGGTGATTCCAGCAGCACGCAGTGCCAACAGGATGACTTCGCGACGGGATTGATTCGATGTCATGACCGTTCTCCTCGGGCTAGATGCTTCGCCGATGCAGCTCGTCCACGGCATGTGCTGCTGCGCGGGCTGTCAGAGCCATATAGGTCAGCGAAGGATTCTGGTTGGCCGATGAAGTCATGCAGGCACCGTCGGTAACAAACACATTGGGTGCATCCCACACCTGATTCCAGCTGTTCAGTACGGATGACTCCGGGTCGCGGCCCATACGCGCGGTACCCATCTCGTGGATGCCCATGCCGGGTGAATAACCTGCGTCGTACGTGGCGATGTCCCGGGCACCCGCGGCGTCGAGCATCTCTGCCATGTCATTCATCATGTCCTTGCGCATCGCTGTTTCGTTCGCGCCGATTTCACAATCGATCGCGAGCACAGGCATGCCCCACTTGTCGGTACGGGTGTGATCGATACTGACCTGATTCGCGTGATTCGGCAGCATCTCGCCGAATGCGGTCGCACCGAGGGTCCATTCACCAGGGGTTGCCAAAGCGTCCTTGAACGCGGGTCCAACGCCGAGTTCCCGCACCCCGCGGCTCCAGTCTTCCCGTCCGGCACCACCCTGATAGCCAAAGCCGCGCAAGTAGTCTCGCTTGTCCCCATCGAGATTCCGGTAGCGGGGGATGTAGAAGCCGGTGGGTCTGGCTCCAAAATAATACTTGTCGTCCAGACCATCCAGCCGACCACGAGCGCCCAGGCGGAAGTGATGGTCCATCAGATTGTGTCCCAGCGCACCACCACGACTGCCGAGACCACCCGGCCACACGTCGGTTGCCGAGCGCATCAGGAGCCACGTCGAGTTCAGCGTGGATGCACACAGAAAGACGATGCGCGACGGATACTCCGTCGTGTTTCCTGTCACAGCATCTTGCACACGCACTCCGACAACGCGTTTTTTGTCCTTGTCGTAGTTCAGTTCGGTGACGATGGCAAAAGGCCGCAGCACGAGCTTGCCGGTGGCCACGGCGGCAGGCAGGGTGGAAGACTGGGTAGAAAAGTAGGCGCCGAATGGACAACCGAGCGAACAGGCACTGCGATGCTGACAGGGTGCGCGTCCTGGCAGAGCCTGCGTCAGGTTGGCGGTTCGTCCCGGGATGATCCGGCGACGCCCACCAAACGCCTTTTGCAAACGCTCTGCGGAGCGAGCTTCCCCACAGTTCAGTGCCATAGGCGGCTGAAACTTTCCGTCAGGCAACTGCGGCAGGTTTTCGATCGAGCCTGAAATTCCAGCGAACGCTTCGACATGGTCGTACCACGGCGCGAGGTCGGCGTAGCGAATGGGCCAATCCACCGCGATCCCGTCGCGTGCGTTGGCTTCGAAGTCGTAGTCGCTCCATCGATAACTCTGGCGGCCCCAGGTCAGCGATCGACCGCCCACCTGATAACCGCGATACCAGTCGAATCGCTTGATCTCGGTGTAGGGTGCATCCTGGTCAGACACCCACCAATCCAGGTTTTTCTCGTTCAGCGGGTAGTCACGGCGCAGCACCGGGTAAGCGAGCTCCATGGCGTGTGTGCGCTGACCACGGTGCGGATACTCCCAGGGTGCCTTGGTTGCGTTGACATAATCCTTCACGTGCTCGACGTTTTTGCCGCGCTCCAGCAGCAGCACGTTGAGACCACGCTCCGTCAGCTCCTTTGCGGCCCAGCCCCCCGCAATGCCGGAGCCGACGACGATGGCGTCGAATTCAATGTCGGTCTTGGACACGGGCTGCTCTCCTTATGCTCTCAGTTACGCTTTCAATCCCAATCGATCGAGTTGTTGTTGCAGATGGGCGAGGGCTTCTTCGCTGGGGCCGGGATAATCTCCTGCAATCGGCTGATTGCCGACGTAACCGAGTTCGCGAATGCCTTCCGGGCTCGAATAGAACATGCCCGCGACAAGTAGCCGAAAACGCGCCATGAACTGTACCGCGCCGGCCAGCGTCGGCGGGTAGGCGCGCTCGGGAAAGGCGATGTCATCAACGAGCGCCAGTTGATCACTGCTCTTGAGTGCCACGAAAGAGGCGCTGTGTCGCCGCTGGGCTTCGCGATCAAGCCAGTCGAAGCCGGCCAGCAGCAGTTTCCGATCCGCTTGCTGATCCGGGTAGGGCGCACTGATCCACTCATCGAGCACATCAACAACACCAGCCTGGCTCGCGCCTGGAATGTCATCCTCCGCCGGGATCAGTATGTCTGCCAACACCGCAACGAGTACCCGGGATTTTTCATCGAGGCTATTGGGCCAGGTAATGACGGGGTGAATGAGGTTCGGATCGGTGCCATAACCTTTGGCGCTGACAGGTTTCATCTGTGGCCAGGACCAGGGCGCTGCAGATTCAACATCGGTGGCGATTGTGCAACCGAACGGCAGTGCGCTGCTGACGGCGAACAGCGCTGCGCGACGCAGCGATTCACGGCGTGTCAGCCCACCTTGTCGATTGAGCGGCCCAGTCACACCACACCTCGCTGCATGGCGCGAGCCAGCCAGTCCGCGTTACGCATGGCCAGGGTCATCAAAGTCAGGGTGCAATTCTTGTGTGGGTTGGACACAAACACGCCACCATCGAATATGAAGAGATTGGATACGTCCTAGGTCTGACCCCACTCATTTGTTACTGAGGTTCGCCGGTCCGTGCCCATGCGGGTGGTACCCACTTCGTGAATGATCTCCCCGCCTTTTTTGATGGCCTGCTCCGGACGCCTGTCCGGTCCATCGACCTGACCACCCATCGTTTCAATGATTTGACGCGCAGTGGCCATGCCATGAGCCACCTGGTTGAGTTCGTGCGCCGACCAACGCCAGTGGAATCTCGGTACAGGAATCCCCCACTGGTCTTTCACCTGAGGGTCGATCTCCATGAAACAACGATCGTTTGGCAACATCTCACCGCGCAGTGACAAGTTCACATGGGCGCCGTAGCGCCTGCGAACTCGTTCCTTGAGCGCCGCACCATATCCTGCGGCGGAAAGTCCGACACCCATGCCGGGTTGCGGAAAAGCACCGCCCACTTCGAAGTGATAGCCCCGCGGAAAATTCAGCTCGCCACGCGCCTGGGCGGCATAACCCCACCAGGGAATGAAGAGGTGATTGGCCGTGTGGCCGTCTTCGTTGTATCGCGGCCGATTTTCGAGCGCGGGCACATATCCGGACACTGCAGCACCGGTGGAATCCATCAGGTTGCGACCGACCTGGCGGCTGGAGTTGGCGACCCCGTTGGGCATAGTTTCCGTCCGGGAGTTCAACAGGATCCGGGCCGATTCGCAGGCGCTCGCGGCCAGCGCAACAACACGGGCGGGCACTGTCTCCAACTGGCGGGTTTTGCGGTTGATGAAACTGACACCGGTGGCCTTGCCGTCCGCGTTGACGTTGACTGAACGA
>CAMDVY010000140.1 GCA_945878745.1 Klebsiella pneumoniae
CAATCGCGGTCGGAGACCGCTCCTACAAGAGATGGCTGCCAAGGCTCATGCGGGCTGATAGCGCAGCAGCGTGCTGTCTTCCGACACCGCATCGAAGTACGGCTTCACGCGCATGCCAATCTTGATGTCCGCGTCGGCAATGTTAACGAGTGTCGTCGTCAATCGAACACCTTCGTCGAGTTCGACAACCGCTATGCGCTGCGGCACTTCACTCGCGAAGTGTGGCGACGTCGGCTGGCGTGCGATCGTAAATGTGTACAGCTTTCCATCGCCTGAAACCGTATGCCAATCGAGCGCGTCGGATAAACAGCTCGAACAGCGACTGCGCGGATAAAACACCCACACACCACAATCGTTGCACTTCTGCAGTTTGACGACACCATCCCGGACACCGTCCCAGAACGGCGCGCTGGTCGGTGTCGGCACGGGTACTGGCTTGTCGAAATTCATGGTCAGTCCCCCTGCAGGATCAACGCGGCCTGTTCGCTCATCACCCCGCCAGTGCCAGACACGTACACGGTGTCGCACTGATTCAGCTGCAGATCGCCTGCGCGATGCATGATCTGGCGAACCGCCTCAATCGGTTGTGTCATACCACCGGCAAGCCCAGCCTGACCCACACCAAGTTGGCCGCCATGGGTGTTCATGGGGAAGTCGCCTTTGACTGTGAAATCGTGGTCCCTGATGAACTTCATGCCATCGCCCTTGGCGCAGAATCCGGCGTCTTCGAGCGTCAGCAGCACCGTGATCGTGTAACAGTCGTAAATTTCCGCGGCATGGATATCCGCAGGTTTGATGCCCGCCATCGAAAACGCCTGCCGCGATGCCGGACCGACCGGCGTATGCATCATGTCCTGTGCGTAGGTGGGTGTCTTGATCGTGAGATGCTCGCCGAAGCCGGTTACCCAGACACTGCGATGCCGACAGCGACGCGCCACTTCGCGACTGGCCACGACAACCGCGCTGCCCCCGGCAACGGGCATCACGATCTCGAGCATGCGCAGCGGATCTGCGATCACCTTGCTCGCCAGGACATCCTCGATACTTGCAGGTTTACCAAAGAACACAGCGTTCGGGTTTGCAGCCGCATTCGCACGCTGCTGTGCTACCAGTTTTGCCATGGCGCGCGGGTCGTAGCCAAATTCGGCGGCGTAGCGTTGAGCGATCATGGCGTAGCCGCAGTTCTGCGCGACGTTGCCATAGGGGATGTCGAACTCAGCCTGGGGCGAACCCCATTCGGCACTGCTCGCGCCGAAGTATCGACGCGAATCAGCAGGATGTTCGTGCGGGTTGCTCGGTATCGGGCGCGCGGGTACCGCGCAGACGACGACATCACAGATCCCGAGTTCGATCGCGGCGGCTGCGCGCCAGATCATGCCGACAGCGGAGGCACCACCAAGATCGATCCGCTCTGCAAAACTAACGGGATGACCAAGATATTCGACGATCGTCGCAGGCGTGAACATCCCCGATTCGCGAATATCGGAACAGACGATGCCGTTGACGTCGCGCGCAGTGAGGCCTGCATCGTCGAGTGCCAGCTTCGCGAGTTCCGCCCACTGTTCCACCGTGAACTTGCGCGGACCCACGTACTTGCGCTCATGCCGGTGTTCTGCAAATCCAACTACCGCTGCGTCGCCTCGTAGGCCCATGGAATCAAATCCGGAGTGAGAGACCCGATGATAGTCTGCCGTCAACCATCCGACCAACTTCGGCCAGAGCATCAGTCAAAGTGCTGATACCCAGTACGCTCGGGCACGTGGCCATCAACCCAGACCCCACTCCCTTCACTGATACAGCCGATCTCCACGGCAGGGAAGGATGGTGGTGAAGGCGCGGTAAAACACAGTTCATAGTCGTCCCCTCCGTATAGAGCGTCGGCCAGGGTCGCTCCCGCGAACACGGGAACATCGGTACTGACGACATCTACCCGGCAACCACTGGCCCGTGCCAGATGGCCGAGGTCCTGGAGCAAACCGTCGGAAATGTCGATCGCGGCGCTGGCGCTGGCGCGCAATCCCGCCGCCAGATCAAACCGCGCGGAGGGTCGGTAGAAACGTTTATTAAGCACTGGATCGACAAAGCCGAGCCTTAATGCAGCCGCCGCTCCGCCCAAGTGGCCACTCACATACACACGATCACCCGGACGCGCTCCACTGCGCAGCACCGCTTTGCCAGCAGGGATGGCGCCATGGACGCTGACACTGACGCCCAGCGGTCCTCGGGTCAGATTCCCTCCAGCGATCACTGCGCCAGCAACCCGAGCCGCGTCGGCCGTGCCAGACGCAAATCGGGTGGCCCATTCGGGCGAATCATCCGGCAGCGTGAGGGCGAGGAGCACAAACAAAGGCGTGGCGCCCATCGCCGCGAGGTCCGACAGCGACACCATCATCGCCCGATAGCCAACCTCTACAGCGTCTGCATCCAAAGGAAAGTGAGTGTTTGCCAACAGTGTATCGATGGACGACACCAACTGGTGTCCATCGGGCATCCGCGTGACTGAGGAATCATCACCGATACCGGTCACCAGGCAGCCACCCTCGGCCGTCGAGCCGAAGCGCTGCACCAACGCATCGATCAACTCGAACTCGCGCATCCCGCTACTCCGCGCGGCCCAGCAGGTGTCCGCCGACGGCCATCAGCTGTCCTGTGCCCGTCGTGATGAAACTGTCCGTGCGGCCACCTCTACCGTGCGAAGTTGTCGCGACAGTTTGTCCAGCACGCCGTTGATGTACTTGTGCGACTCTTCGGCACCAAAGGTCTTGGCCAGTTCGACGTACTCATCGATGACAACACGATAGGGCACATCCGGACGGTGCATCAGTTCGTCAACGCCCAGTCGCAACAACGCCATCTCGACGGGATCGAGATCCTTGTGCGCACGATCGAGCAACGGGGTGAATTGTTCGTCGAGCAGACTGGAATGCGCGGCTACCCGACGCAGCGCATCAGCAAAAAATACCGGGTCTGCATTTTTCAGCGCTTCGCCTTCTTCAAACTCCTTGATGACGGCGGAAGGACTTGCACCGGTCATCTGCCATTGATAGATCGCCTGCACCAGGGCGCGCCGGGCCTTTTTACGTGCCCAGATGGACGGCTTGCTCATCGCTTGTCTCGATCGGATGCCGGGTGCGTGGCTGCAACTCAGCGTGGGTGAAGGGTGAGCCTGATATCGTCGCCCACCAGCTCATGACCGACAATCTTAACGCCTATCGCCTCGGACAATGACTGGAAAGTGAGGTCAGCCATCGGGCGGGCATCACGTCCGAGGAATCGCCCGGCCTGATACAGCACGATCTCGTCCCAGAGTGACTGCCGCAGAAGGGCACCAACGAGGGTCGGACCGGCTTCAACCAGCACTTCATTGATCTCGAGTCTGGCCAGGTGCTGGATCAGCTTCGTTAGATCAATTCGACCATTCGTGCCAGCCTCCCCGACCAGATATTGAGCGTCCACACCAGCGATCCGCGCCGCCGAAATCGTCGAGAACAGGACTCCACCTGATGACTGAAAGATCTTTGCAGATGCCGGGGAGCGCAGCGTCGAGTCCGCGACCACGATCAGCGGCTGGCGAATTCGTCCATCGACCGCGAACGACGCCTCCCGCACGGTCAATGAAGGGTCGTCAGCCAGAATCGTGCCGCTACCGGTGAGAATGGCGCAACTGCGTGCGCGTAGCGCCTGCACATCAGCTCTCGCCTGAGGCCCGGTAATCCACTGACTTTCACCGCTGGCCATTGCCGTGCGGCCGTCGAGCGATGCGGCAATCTTGATCCGGATCAACGGCCGGCCGGTTTCGAATCGACGACGAAATCCGGGGTTCAACGCACGCGCCTGGCTCAGCTCGATGACTTCGGTCGCGATACCTGCCGACTGTAACGCTGACAGCCCCTGACCAGACACACGCGGGTGGGGATCCACTTCGGCAACCACGACCCTGGCAACACCTTCAGCGATCAAACGGCCGGAACACGCCGGCGTGCGACCAGCAAAGTTACAGGGTTCAAGACTGACGTAGACCGTCGCACCGCGCACATCGCCACCGGCTGCGGAGATGGCATTGACCTCCGCATGGCCTTGACCGGCCCATTGATGCCAGCCTTCGCCCAGCAGTTTGCCATCTCGAACAATCACACAACCCACACGAGGGTTTGGGGACGTTGTGTTCAATCCGCGGCTCGCGAGTTCGACCGCGCGCTCAAGCCAGACAATGTCCGCCTCACGACCCGGCGAGTGACCGGCAGGACTCATGATTTGACGGGGTTATCCGTGGTCAGCCGGCGGATTTCTTCCTGGAATTCGCTGAGGTCCTGGAAATCCCGATACACCGAAGCAAACCGGACGTACGCGACGGCATCCAGACGCTTCAACTCCGTCATCACTTCTTCGCCCACCTGCTTGGCCGGCACTTCCCGTTCGCCGGTGGTGCGAAGTTGATGTTTGATGTGACTGATGGCGCTTTCAACCTGTTCCGCAGAAACCGGCCTTTTTTCCAGCGCCCGCAGCAGGCCACGGCGAAGTTTGTCTTCGTTGAACGGTTCACGTGTGCCATCCCGTTTGATGACGTATGGCATCACCAGTTCGGCCATTTCAAAGGTCGTGAACCGTTCACCGCAGGTCGTGCATTCACGCCGCCTGCGGATTGAATTGCCATCGGCGACCAACCGCGAGTCGATCACCTTGGTGTCGTCAGCACTACAGAACGGACAGTGCACGGCTCAACACGCTCCTGTGGACAGTCTTGTTATCGTTTGCCGTAGACCGGGAACCGGCTGCACAACTCGACAACGCGTTGTTTCACCGAGCCGATCATGTTGTCGTTCTTGATGTCATCAAGAATGTCGCACATCCAGCCCGTCAGCGTGCCGAACTCGTTTTCGCCGAACCCGCGCCGCGTGCCTGCAGGTGATCCCAGCCGCAAGCCACTGGTAACGAAGGGTGATCGTGGATCATTCGGCACAGCATTCTTATTCACGGTGATGTTCGCGCGACCGAGCGCTGCATCAGCATCCTTGCCGGTGATGTTCTTGTCGATCAGATCCAGCAGGAAGAGATGGTTGTCAGTGCCGCCGGATACCACCTTGTAACCACGAGACTGAAAAGTGCTGGCCATCTTCGATGCATTCGCGACGACCTGTTGCTGGTAAACACGAAATTCAGGCTGCAAGGCCTCCTTGAAACAGACTGCCTTGGCGGCAATGACATGCATCAACGGACCGCCCTGAATTCCGGGAAACAGCGCGGAATTCAGCTTCTTTTCGATCTCTTCGTTCTTCTTCGCCAGGATGATGCCACCACGCGGACCACCCAGCGTTTTGTGGGTGGTCGATGTAGTCACATCGGCGATCTGCACCGGGTTGGGATAGAGCCCTGCCGCAACAAGCCCGGCCACGTGCGCCATATCGACCATCAGGTACGCATCAACCTCGTCGGCGATATCGCGAAAGATCTGCCAGTCCATTTTCCGGGAATAAGCCGAAAATCCGGCGACGATCATCTTTGGTTTGTGTTCGTGCGCCAGACGTCGAACGGCATCGTAATCCACCAGACCGGTGCTGTTGTCGAGACCATACTGGACGGCGTTGTAGGTCTTGCCGGAGAAATTTGCCTTGGCGCCATGCGTGAGATGGCCACCATCAGACAGGCTCATGCCCAATACGGTGTCGTGGGGCTGCAACAGCGCCTGATACACCGCAGCGTTGGCCTGTGAACCGGAGTGTGGCTGTACGTTGGCAAAGTCGGCCCCGAACAGCTGCTTGGCACGCTCAATCGCCAACACCTCAACAACATCCACGTATTCGCAGCCGCCGTAATAACGTTTGCCCGGGTAACCTTCGGCATACTTGTTGGTCAATACGCTACCCTGTGCCTCAAGCACGCGGGGCGATGCGTAGTTCTCGGAGGCGATCAACTCGATATGCTCTTCCTGCCGGCGCTCTTCGCCACGAATGGCCGTCATCAGCTCATCATCAAATCCGGCAATGGTCTCGTTCCCTTTGAACATGGAATCCTCTGTACCTTTTTCGGTCGGACAGGTGTCCGGGTGGGTGGGTGTCAAACCAGTGAATGCGCGGTATTGTAGCGGACACACCAGATCCTCGCCTGCAGCAGCATTCAGCTTTGACGTGAATGGCGCAGGCGAAACAACATCCAGATTGAACTGAAATACACGAGGCAATTCCGTGGCGCAGTACGTTTACACCATGCAACGCGTCGGCAAGATCGTTCCGCCGAAGCGCGTCATCCTTGAGAACATCAACCTTTCATTCTTCCCTGGCGCCAAAATCGGCGTGCTGGGCCTGAACGGTTCAGGCAAGTCCACCCTGCTGCGCATCATGGCGGGGGTGGACACCGAAATCGAAGGCGAGGCCCGCCCACAGAAGGACATCGTCGTGGGCTACCTGCAGCAGGAACCCATGCTGGACGAATCCAGGGACGTTCGCGGCAACGTCGAAGGCGGCCTGCAGCACGTCGTTGACCTGGTCAACGAATACAACGCCATCTCCGACAAGTTCGCCGAGCCTATGGAAGATGACGAGATGACCCGCCTCATCGACCGGCAGGGCGAGCTCTCAACACAGATCGATGCCTGCAATGGCTGGGATCTGGACCGAACGCTCGACGTGGCCGCCGATGCCTTGCGTCTGCCCGCCTGGGACGCCGACGTCGCCAAACTTTCCGGCGGTGAGCGCCGACGGGTAGCCCTGTGCAAGCTGCTGCTGTCGAACCCGGACATGCTGCTGCTCGACGAACCCACCAACCACCTGGATGCCGACAGCGTCGCCTGGCTTGAGCGGTTCCTTGGCGAGTACCCCGGCACCGTGGTGGCGGTTACCCACGATCGTTATTTCCTCGACAACGTCGCCGGCTGGATTCTTGAGCTCGACCGCGGCCGCGGCATTCCCTTTGAAGGCAACTACACGAACTGGCTGGAGAACAAGGACACCCGCCTGCAGCAGGAAGCGTCTTCCGAGAAAGCTCGCCAGCGCACGATCAAATCCGAACTCGAATGGGTACGGGCCAATCCGAAGGCTCGTCAGGCCAAGAGCAAGTCGAGACTCGCACGGTTTGATGAGCTGATGTCGAAGGAAGTGCAGGAACGGAACGAGACCTCCGAACTTTACATCCCGCCCGGCGAACGACTCGGCGAAAAAGTCATCGAGATCGAACATCTCTCCAAAGGGTTTGGTGATCGACTCCTGATCGACGATCTCAACTGCAGTATTCCCCGCGGCGCCATCGTCGGCATCGTCGGTGGCAACGGCGCCGGCAAGTCGACGTTTTTCAAGATGCTGACAGGACAGGAAACGCCCGACTCCGGTTCGATCACCATCGGCAATACGGTTGATCTGGCTTACGTCGATCAGAGTCGTGACTCCCTGGATGGTTCCAAGACCGTGTGGGAAGAAATCTCGGACAGCCAGGACATCCTGCGCATCGGCACTTACGAGATGCAGACTCGCGCGTATGTCGGGCGATTCAACTTCAAGGGGACTGATCAGCAGAAGTTTGTTGGCCAGCTCTCGGGCGGTGAGCGC
>CAMDVY010000141.1 GCA_945878745.1 Klebsiella pneumoniae
GACCGTAGATCCAGCTCAGTGGTCGGAGCAACAGAAGCCAGCTCGCGTCCCGATCCCATGCTCGTTCCAGACTGCTGGTTGCCACCGCGGGTACCACTTGATGACTGAACCGCTGCAGCAAGCCCGACGACTTCAGTCCTGAGAATGCCTGTGTACTCGACGCCAGAGGCGGCGTGAGGGCCGGAGCCTTGTCTTCGAACTGGGCCGAATGCAATCCGGCGTAAGTGCCACCCTTGGCCATTAATGTTTGATGGTTACCCGTCTCCACAATCCGGCCGTCCTGCATCACCACGATCAGGTCCGCAGACTCGATGGTGGAGAGTCGATGGGCGATCACCAAGGTGGTTCGCCCCCTCATCACTTCCGCAAGGGCAGCCTGGATGTGCCGTTCCGACTCGGTGTCGAGTGCAGACGTCGCCTCGTCGAGAATAAGCACTGGCGCATCCTTGAGCAGAGCACGCGCAATGGCCACCCGTTGTCGCTGACCGCCTGACAAGAGTACGCCATCGTCACCGACGAGGGTCTCGACCCCTTCAGGCATGGCGCGGATAAAGTCTGCGGCATGCGCCCGCTCGAGTGCATGCCAGACAGCATCCCGATCGATGTTGGCAAGACTGCCGTAAGCGACGTTGCGTTCGAGGGTGTCGTTGAACAGCGTGATTTGTTGGGTGACCAGCGCGATCTGGTCGCGTAGGGAACGCAGGCTGTAAGCAGTCACGGGTTTGTCATCGAGCAGGATTTCTCCTGAGTCGATGTCGTAAAAACGGGGAATCAAACTCGCCAGTGTTGATTTGCCACTGCCGGATCGGCCCACCAAAGCTACTGTTTGTCCGGGTTCAACACGCAGATTGATCCCGCGCAGCACTTCGTTGCGACTACGATCATAGGAGAACGAGACGTTACGGAATTCGAGTCGACCCTCGACTCGACCCACTTCAAGCGTACCGCTGTCTCGCTCGCTGGGCGTATCCAGTTGCGCGAACACATCTTCGGCTGCCGACAACCCTCGCTGCAGCTTGGCGTTGACCTCGGACAACTTGCGGATTGGCCGAGCCATCAGACTGGCAAGACTGAGGAAATAGACCACCTGTCCGGAGGACATTTCCACCCCGACACCGGTCAGAAACAACACCAGAATCAAACCGGAAATGGCGGCCGCAACCAGGATTTCATTGATCTCGGTACTGAACACCTTGGTGGTGATCATCTTCAGATTCTGACGTCGATTTCGATGGCTGGCGTGATGAAATCTGCCTTGTTCGTAGCTTTCACCACCATAGATCTTGACCACCCGATAACCACCCACCGCTTCGCCTGAGATGTGGGTGACATCACCCATCGAATCCTGAATGCGACGGGAGAGCTTGCGAAAACGCTGACTCGAGAACATCACCACCAGCGCCAGCAACGGCGCCGCAGCGATGAAAATCAAAGTCAGTTTCCAACTGAGCAAGACCATGGCCCCGAAATAGATGATGACCTTGCCACCATCCTGCACGATGGTTTTCAACGCATCGGTGCCCGTGTCTCTAAGCTGGGTAACCGTAAAGGTAAGCCGCGAAACGAGATGTCCCTGGGAACTGGCATCAAAATAGCTGCTTGGCAGTACCAGCAAGTGATCGAAAAGTTGGGTTCTCAGGTTGTGCACGACATTCATGCTGACGGACGACAACAACAATTCACCGACGACGTTCCCCAAACCGCGCGTCAACGCGGCAAGAAACATCGTCAGGGCAATGGTCGCCGCAACGTCCGATCCCGTCGCTCCCCAGTTGTCGATGAGATCACCGAGCAATCGGGCCATGTAGGCTTCTGCGCCGCTGGCGGCAAAAAATCCGATCACCGACAACAGGAATATCCAGCCATACGGGCGCACGTAGGTCAGCAAACGCTTGTAGTTTACCCAATCCCGACGCGGTGCTGGCTCGGCGGCCGTTGGCGCGGCAGGTTCAGTCGTCTCGCTCATCCTGGACCGTTGCCTGTTCCAGGCTGTTGAGTCGTGATGCTGATCCGAACCAGACCGACCTTGCCTGCAGCATCCATCGCGCGCACCACCGCCTGGTGCCTCGCGTTGGCATCTGCAGTGATCATAAGGTTGACGTCTTCCGGCGAACGTTTTTTGGCCTCGGATAAAGCCGTAATCAACGTTTCCAGTGAATTATTCACCAGCAATCGCCCATCGACGGCGTAGTCGCCACCCTGATCGACGATGAGCTCGATCATGTCAGGACGATCATCTACCGGCTCCCCAGTCGCTTCGGGGAGGCTGATTCGCAATTGAGATTCCCGAACGAAGTTGGTTGAGACCATGAAAAAAATCAGCAGCAGGAACACCACGTCGATGAGCGGAGCCATATCGATAGTCGTTTCGTGTCTGCCTCTTCGTCTTCGTGCCATGATCCAGTGCGCTCAGAACCGCGGGTCGTCAGCATCACCGTGCATGATATCGGCAAGCTTGCCTGACTCCTGCTCGATACTGACCACCAGCTCATCGACCCGACGCTGAAAGAACTTGTGAAACATCAGGGCAGGTATGGCCACCGTCAAACCCGCCGCCGTAGTGATCAGTGCTTTCGAGATGCCACCTGCAAGCATACTTGCGTTCCCGGCACCGGCTGCCATCAACTCGCTGAACACGTCGATCATTCCCCACACCGTGCCGAGCAAACCCAGCAGAGGTGCGATCGACGCAATGATGCCGAGCGCCGTCAAATAGCGCTCGAGTTCGTGACTGACCTGATCGGTAGCCTCCGTCATCGCCTGCTTGACAACTTCCCGACCACGTCGCGTATTGGCAATACCGGATGCGAACACTGATCCCAGAGCACTGCCCATGCGCAATTCACGCAAGCGTTGAGCGTCGATCTCACCGTTCTTGAGACTGGTCCACGTTCTGGCCAGAAGATTTGCAGGCAACACCCGGCTGCGTTGAAGCGACCACAGGCGCTCACCACTGATGGCGGCGGCGATGATGCTGCACAACAGGATGGGCACCATAAGCCACCCGCCGGACTGAATGATCTCCAGCATCTGTCAACACTCCCCTATCGTTAATCCAGGAACGAAGTCCGGCGTTCTTACCAGAGCGCGCCGCGTGCGGTGATTGGCCACACCGAATGAACCAGACCGTCAGCTTCCTGCACCCAGTAAACATCGTGCAGATTAACCGTCGGGTCGCAGTGCGGCACCACGAATTGAAGGACACTCCCGAGTGATGGGGCATCGCCTGCTGTGACGCGAAAAACACCGTGTTCGTCGCCGGCAAATCTGAACTTGCCTGGTGGTCCCCCATGAATGACGGGGACGCCACTGTCGGCTGCAAACGCCTTGAATCCTCCATTGACGGTTACCGCACTCAACGGCGCCAAGGGCGCACTGATGGCCGTACAGGCAACGGTGAGGGATGGTTCGAACTCGTGGAAATTCTCTCCTGTAACCGACTCAATATCCATGTATTCACGATCCATGAAGAGATAGCTCCCGACCTGCAGATCAGTGATCTCAGGTACGTTCACATCGATCGCATATGTCCCCGACCCGCCGCCAGTCACGATGCCAGGCAACTCACCGCACACGCGTTTCGCGAACTCGAGCGCTCGCGTCCATGAAGTCAGCGATCGTTCAGACCGTTCAGCAAAGGAAGCCAGATGCATGAGGTGTCCTGCGTAATGCTGCACCCCCGCCAGATGGAATCGCTGGTCGCGATTGACGGCGTCCAGAATGCGACGCGCTGCATCTTCGTCCCGACACCCGGTTCGCCCCATATCTACATCGATATCGATGACCACGCCCAACTCGCACCCATGGGGAAAGTGATCCAGCAGCGTCTGCATACCGATCCAGCTGTCGACAACGAGGGTCAGTTCCGTCGCCTCGTCAGCCAATTGACCCAACACCACAATCTTGCCCGGACTGACGATGGGTGACGTAATCAGGACCTTGCCAATGCCAGCGACGATCAGCGCCGCCGCCTCACCGAGTTTGGCTGCGCAGTGCCCGATCGCACCATGTTCCAGTTGGGCGTGCGCGAGAACGGCGCATTTGTGCGTTTTGGCGTGAGGGCGTGCGTACTTTCCGTGTTTGGCCAAATGCTCGGCCATACGAGCCAGATTTTTGACCATGACTGGGCGATTGAGAACCAGCGCCGGAGTCGGCAGTTGATGCACCGCCAACGGCGTCGACAGGCTGATCGGTTGCCACGACTTTTTCCGCAGTTGCTCGAGCAGAAACGTTTCACTCAACGAAAAGCCCCCTATTTCTTCGCTTCCCCGCGTCTTACCCGCGACTTACCCGCCTCTTTTCTTAGACCACCTTTTTTCCACCGCCCCTTCGATCGATGTACTCACCCTCCTGACCAGCTTCTCTCGCTACTTTCCTTTGCGATAGAAGTTCTCGTAACAGTAGTTGGTCGCTTCGACAAAACCATCGACGTTGCCACAGTCAAAACGACGACCGGCAAACTTGTAACCGATGACCCGGCCTTGTTTTGCCTGCTGCATCAAGGCGTCGGTGATCTGAACCTCCCCGTTACGCCCAGGCGGTGTAGATTCGATGATCGAAAAAATATCCGGGGTAAGGATGTACCGTCCGATGATCGCAAGATTGCTGGGCGCGTCCGCTGGCTTGGGTTTTTCTACCATATCGGTAATTCTAACGAGACGATCACTCATCCGGGTGCCGGCCACTACGCCATAGCTTGAAACGTTCGCCATGGGCACTTCTTCGATGGCCACAATGCTGCAGCGGTGCTCTTCATAGAGTCGAACCATCTGTCTCAGCACACCCTCGGTTTCTCCAAAACAGAGGTCATCAGGTAGTACGACTGCAAAAGGTTCATCGCCAACGATAGGGCGGCTTGCCAGAATGGCGTGGCCCAGGCCGTTCATTTTGACTTGTCGTGTATAGGAAAACGTGCACTCATCAATCAGCTTGTTGATGCCATCCAGCATGCGCTCTTTACCAGTGCCTTCGATTTGATGCTCGAGCTCATAGCTGATGTCAAAGTGATCTTCGATCGCTCGTTTGCCTCGACCGGTAACAAAACCGATATCGGTAAGTCCAGCTTCCAAGGCCTCTTCAACGCCGTACTGCACAAGGGGCTTGTCGAGTATTGGCAGAATTTCTTTCGGCGTTGCCTTAGTTGCTGGCAGAAAACGCGTGCCGTAACCAGCCACCGGAAAAATGCACTTCCTGATCATTGAATTCCCTGTCGATTAACAAACTGGCAGACCATGCTAGCCAGAGTACCGACACGGTACCCGGATATCCTTCACAGATTCAATGGCGGGAACGAAGACGATTCTGAATGCGTTCAGATCGCGAAAAAAAGGACGCGCCTCAATGCGGAATTTTGTTGGCGGGAGATTGCAAGGAGTCAATCAGATACTGGCAGAGCGAGTTGACCGCAGCCTGCCGGGCACGGACATCGAACTCTCCGCGGCGTAGCGCTGTGGCGACTCGACGCGCCTGTTTCAGGGGATCTGGGCATCTTGCGGACTTGATTCGCTCGGCCGCTGAAATGGCATCGCTTCTCTTTGCACTACCAAGGCCTGCACTACCAAGGCCCGCACTACCAAGGCCTGCACCACCGAGGTCAGCACCGCGGAGATCAACGGCGTCAAAAAGCGGCAGCACCGATTGAACCGGTGAGTGCGTTGTTGAAGCAGGAAAATCCGTCGAATTGCGCATGGTGGTTCTCCGCAGCCACAGGACCATGAACCGGCTTATGACGTCGAAAGTCTACGGTATACTGTATATCCATACAATACCCGGAGACTTTCAACCGCCGATAAGCGCTTTGTTCAACGTCCTGCTCAACCCATATCTATCAAGTAAACTGTAATTCACCGCCTTTTACCCCCACGTGAATCCTGCTGCCGGGCACAAAGTCACCCCGCAAGAGACGACTCGACAAGGGATTTTCGATCCGTTTCTGCAAGACCCGCTTCAAGGGCCGTGCCCCGTAAACCGGGTCATAACCCTCTTCGACCAGCAACTCGTAGGCCGCTTCGTCGACTTCAATATCGAGATCCTGCTCCTGGAGCCGACGGCGCAAGGTGGCGAGCTGGATGTCTGCAATATCGCGCATGTGCTCCCGGGAGAGCGGATGAAACACGACGATATCGTCGATACGGTTGATGAATTCCGGACGGAAATGCTGGGTGACGACCCCCATCACTGTACTGGTGATTCGGTCGGCATGCCCTTCCTCGGTAAGCGACTGAATCGCTGAAGAACCCAGATTCGACGTCATGACCAGCACCGTATTCCGAAAGTCGACAGTCCTTCCGTGACCATCCGTAAGTCTTCCATCATCAAGCACTTGCAGCAGGATATTAAAAACATCTGGATGCGCTTTTTCGATCTCGTCCAGCAGGATCAGCGAATAGGGCCGGCGGCGAACTTTCTCTGTCAGCATGCCACCTTCTTCGTAGCCGACATACCCTGGCGGCGCACCAATCAGACGGGCCACCGAATGCTTCTCCATGTATTCGCTCATATCGACCCGCACCAGAGCCTCCTCGCTGTCGAACAGGAGTACCGCCAGCGCCTTGCACAACTCAGTCTTGCCGACGCCTGTGGGCCCGAGAAACATGAACGAACCATTTGGCCGATTCGGATCGGAAAGGCCCGCACGTGAACGCCGAACTGCTTCGGCAACGGCTTTTACAGCCTCGTGCTGACCCACTACGCGCTGATGCAAATCCTCCTCGAGTCGAAGTAACTTGTGCTTCTGTCCTTCAAGCAACTTGTCTACGGGAATTCCGGTCCACTTGGCAACGACTGTGGCGATTTCTTCAGCTGTGACGCTGGATGACACCAGTTGATTGGCAACGGGCTGAGCGCTGATCGCCAGCGCTTTTTCAAGCTCGGGGATCCGGCCGTATTGCAGTTCGGACATACGGGCCAGATCACCCTTCCGCCGTGCATTCTCGAACTCGATTTTTGCGGCGTCGAGCGACTCCATGATTTCCTTCGCTCCGCGTTGCGACGCCTTTTCCGCAGCCCAGATCGTGTCCAGCGCGCCGTACTGCGCTTCAAGGTCGCGCACGGAAGCCTGCAAGTCCGCGAGCCGCTGTTTGCTCGCGTCGTCGGCTTCCTTCTTGAGTGCTTCAATCTCCATTTTTTGCTGGATCGTGCGGCGCTCAAGCCGGTCCATTTCTTCGGGTTTGGAGTCCATTTCCATGCGGATACGACTCGCCGCCTCGTCGATCAAGTCGATAGCCTTGTCAGGCAATTGGCGATCAGTGATGTATCGATGGGAGAGTTTCGCAGCCGCCACTACCGCCGGGTCCGTAATGGTGACGCCATGGTGCAGTTCGTAACGCTCCTTCAGCCCGCGAAGGATCGCGATGGTATCTTCGACGCTGGGTTCGTCGACCAGAACCTTCTGGAAGCGGCGCTCCAGCGCAGCGTCCTTTTCGATGTACTGGCGGTACTCGTCGAGCGTGGTTGCACCGACACAATGCAACTCACCTCTCGCAAGGGCCGGTTTCAGCATGTTTCCGGCATCCATCGACCCTTCGGCCTTG
>CAMDVY010000142.1 GCA_945878745.1 Klebsiella pneumoniae
GGAGGAGGATGAAGGGAACTACTCCGCGATAGATCGTTGGTGTATCGATCTCCGGAGGCGCCACACCCTTCAGGAAAAATATCGAAAAACCAACCGGCGGGGTCAGAAAGCTGGTCTGCAGACAAACCGCAAACAGGACAGTGAACCAGACCGGATCAAAACCCAGCTTGATCACCACCGGTGCAACGAGCGGCAGAATGATGAGGGTAAGTTCAATCCAGTCAAGAAAGAACCCGAGAAAGAACGTGGCGATGAGGATCGTGATGACGATACCGGTAGCACCGAACGGCAGACCGGTAAGCCACCCTTCAATCATTTCGTCACCGCCAAGCCCTCGCAATACCAGAGAAAAGGCCGTAGCACCCAGCATGATGGCAAAGATGTATGCGGTTGATCGCGTGGTTTCCTGCAAGACGTCGCGCAGCCCGGACATGTTGAGCGCTCCCTTGAAGAGCGCCAGCAACAAGGCACCAAAGGCGCCAACACCGGCCGCTTCGGTCGGTGTTGCGAGGCCGAAGAAAACACTGCCGAGCACCGAGAGGATAAGAAAGGCAGGCGGCAGTATGGCCTTGAACAAGTCGATCACGGCTCCGAAATCGAGTGGTGGATAGACACCGCCTGGCGCCTTGTCCGGGCGAAACAGACCAACAAAGAAGAGGTAGAGGATATAGAGCACACCGAGTAACAAGCCAGGAAACAAGGCGCCCAGAAACAGATCGCCGACACTCATCGCCATCCGGTCGGCCATCATCACCAGCATGATGCTTGGCGGAATCAGGATGCCAAGCGTGCCAACGGCCGCGACGGTACCGGCGGCGAGTGATCGATCGTAACCTTGTTGCAGCATCACTGGCAGACCCAGCAGTGCCAGCAGCATGACGGATGAAGCAACGATGCCAGTGCTGGCGGCGAGCAACAGGCCAATCAACGTAACGGCAATGGCGAGGCCACCACGCATGCTGCCGAAGAGCCGCGCAAAACTGGTCATCAGATCGCGGGCGATACCGGACCGATCGAGCAACAGCCCCATGAGGATGAACATGGGCAGGGCGACCATCACCCAGTTTTCCATCGTGTTCCAGACACGCTCGACGGACAATGAGGCGTAACTCCAGTCCACGCCAATCGTGAGATTGAAGTCAACGTCCAGAACAATTGCCAGCGCCGTAAAAACGACGGCGAGGCCTCCCAACAGCCAGGCTACGGGGAATCCGGCAAACACCAGGATAATAAAGCCGATGAACATGGCCAATGCCAGCCATTCATTGGGCGGCATCGGTATCCTCCTGCAGAAACAGGAATGACCAGACCCGTGACAGGCGTGCCAAAACAGCCAGTGCCAGCAAACCAAATCCGAACGGTAGTGCAGCCTTTATCAGCCAGCGGTTTGGTAAACCGCCGGGAGAAGAAGACACCTCATTGACTGCGAAACTGGATGTTACGAATGGAATACCGTAGATCACGATCAACAGAATGAAAGGGATCAGCAACAACAATGTTCCGTACAGTTCAATCCAGGCTTTGAGGCGAGGCCGGAGGCGCTCGTGCAGGACGTCGACCCGGACGTGTGCATCAGCCTGGTAGGCATAGCTCATGCCGATCAGGAACCCAACCGAGTAAAGATGCCACTGGAGTTCTTCAAGCTCGATACTGCCCTCGGAAAACAGATAACGCATCACGACGTTCAGCATGATGACACCAAGCAGGATCAGCCAGATCCAGCTTGTGGCCTTGCCGATGTGGATGATCCAGCCATCAACGACGCGTGACAGACGGGTTTCTGGATACATCAGAAATCCCTCGGCAGATACGCCTTGGATTTCCAGTGGGCGTATTCCTTGCGAAATTTCTGCTGTGACGCGAGGATCTGCGCGAAATCTGCATCGGCTTTCGCTTCAGTGTCGAGCACCTTGTTGGTTACCGCTTCCAGCTCGCGAAGTATTTCCATGGGCA
Source organism: Klebsiella pneumoniae (assembly GCA_945878745.1). Classification (GTDB taxonomy): domain Bacteria; phylum Pseudomonadota; class Gammaproteobacteria; order Pseudomonadales; family Azotimanducaceae; genus SYFY01. The sequence goes on from CAMDVY010000142.1 coordinate 1,954, forward strand.
ACGTTTCAGCGCTGACACCCTTGGCGGGAAAACCAACCATCACCGCGCCTTGCAGACCCTCTGATCTGGCAAGGTTGCGGGTCACACCCGCTGTGCATGCAGTATCGATGATGGTTCTGTCAGCTTCAGAGATCGCATCCCAATGGGTCTTGTTGATGACCAGATGTGATGCGGTGAATGGCTGATGCCATCCCGGGTAGTAGTTGAATTTGGCGACCCGGTCGAAGCCCAGTGTTTGATCCACTACCGGCAATGCGAACTCCGTGGCGTCGATCGCGCCTTTCTCCAGGGCCTGGAAGATCTCACCGCCCGGCAACATGGTGACGGATGCGCCGAGTTGTTCGATGACCTTGCCGCCGATACCGGCGAAGCGGATCTTCAGGCCACGCAGATCGTCGAGGGTTTCGATCTTGTGGCGGAACCAGCCGGCGGTCTCCGGTCCGGTCATGCCGCAATAGATGAGGTGAATGTTGTGTCCGGCGTAGAGCGTTTCGGCCAGTTCGCGTCCACCGGCTTCATACCACCATGCGCTGTACTCCCAGGGTTCCATGCCGAATGGCACCGCGCCGAGCAAGGCGGACGCGGGAATCTTGCCCTGGTCATAACCAAGCCATGTATAACCCGCTTCTACTTTGTTGTCGCGGACCGCGTCGGTGATGCTGAACGCGGGGACAATCTCGCCAGGTTCATACAGACGGATCCTGATGGCGCCACCAGTGGCAGCTTCGATCTGATGGGCCACGTAGACCGGATTGTCACCCAGCACGGGCAGGTTGGTCTGAAAAACCACAGGCACCCGCCAGGAGATCCGGGCTTCGCCACCAGCGCTTTTTTCCCGTCCCTGCGCTTGTTCACCGGTAATGGTATGCGGTCGGATGGCCAGGCTGCCCACAAGTCCAACAGAAAATGCCACGACCACGGCGGTCAGTGCTGCCCGATTGCTTAAGCCCCGTATTGCCAATTCCGTTCCCCTCTCCCCACATTAATCCCCATATCAATCCCCATCTTCGTCGTCACGCATTCGGCATCGGCAGGCCGATTATGCCCGACTCGCTGCATTTCACTTACAACGCATTCCCGGGCTTTGCGTACACTCTCGCCTCCACTACACTCTGGCGCCTTTCTCGCCCGGCCAACGGGCGCATTGGGAAGGACGACAAGAAAGCAGCCAAGGGATAGTCCTCAGGGGGCAACTTTTTGAGGTACATGGCATTTGATGCCATGTCCAGTGGCGACGAATGAATGAATGAATGAACGAACGAACGAACGATCAATTGTCTGGGGGTAGCATGCAGATAGGGGTACTCAAGGAGACCCTGCCGGGTGAGTTGCGCACTGCGTTAACGCCGCAGAACGCAAAGAAGCTCAAGGGTAAGGGCATCGACATCGCAATCGAAGCCGGTCTTGGCGTCGCATCCGGCTATGCCGATGCGGCCTATGTAGAAGTTGGCGCCGTGGTGCAGGATCGTGCAACGATCTTTGGCACCAGCGATGTAGTTCTGCGCGTGCGCAAGCCGAGCAACGACGACATTGCCGCGCTGAAAAAAGGTTCAGTGCACGTGAGCTTTCTCGATCCCTTCAACGAGCGCGGGCTGGTTGAGGCGATGGCGAAACAGGGTGTGACTTCAATCTCCATGGAGATGATTCCGCGCACCACGCGTGCGCAGAAGATGGATGCCTTGTCATCACAAGCCAACCTCGTGGGTTACGTGATGGTGATTCAGGCTGCATATCACTGTCCGAAAATATTCCCGATGATGATGACCCCGTCCGGCACGATCGCGCCGGCCCGGGTTTTTGTTATTGGCGCAGGGGTTGCTGGCCTGCAGGCCATTGCCACTGCGAAGCGTCTGGGTGCGCGGGTGGAAGCGTTTGATACACGTCCAGTCGTCGCCGAGCAGGTTCGATCACTGGGTGCCAAGTTCGTCGAAATCGATCTCGGTGAGATCGGCCAGACCGAACAGGGTTACGCCAAGGAGCTGACCAAAGAACAGCTCGATAAACAGCGCGAAGGTCAGAAAAAGGTCATCGCCCAGTCTGACATCGTGATCACAACCGCCCAGGTATTCGGGCGTCCGGCGCCGCGCATTGTCAGTCGTGACATGGTTGAGGGCATGCAGCCTGGCAGCATCGTTGTCGACATGGCGGTTGAATCCGGTGGCAACGTTGAAGGTTCGGTGGCTGGGCAGATCGTCGACATCAATGGCGTCAAGGTGCTGGGCATCAGCAACCTGCCGTCTGAAGTTGCGCGCAACGCCAGCGACATGTACTCCGCCAATCTCTTCAACCTGCTCGATGAGTTCTGGGATGGCGAGAAAAAATCACTCGATCTGGATCCGGCGGACGACATCGTCAAGGGTTGCGTCATCACTCGTGATGGGCAGATCGTCAATCAGACCATAGCGAATCACTACGCGAGGTAAGTCATGGACGCCGTATTTCTGGCCTTTATTCTCATGCTGGCCATCTTCCTCGGCTTCGAGCTGATTTCGAAGGTGCCGGCAACGCTCCACACACCGCTGATGTCTGCATCGAATGCAGTTTCAGGCATTACCATAGTTGGTGCTCTGCTTTCTGCAGGTAGCGACACTGCGTTCGTTTCCAGCCTGCTTGGTGGGTTGGCCGTAATTTTTGCCATGATCAACGTGGTCGGGGGTTATGTGGTCACCGACCGGATGCTGGGCATGTTCAAGAAAAAAGTTGACCCGAACGCAAAAGGAGGCAAGGCATGAGTCTCGTACTCGTCAATGTCGGCTACATTCTGGCCGCAATCCTCTTCATTATTGGTCTGAAGATGCTCAGCTCGCCCGCGACTGCGGTGCGTGGAAACATCTGGTCAGCCTGGGCGATGTTCATCGCCATCGTCGTGACACTGCTCTACAAGAACATCGTCTCCTTCGAGTGGATCATCGCTGGCACTATCATTGGTAGTGCGATCGGCTGGTATACCGCAAAAAAGGTAGCGATGACCGCAATGCCAGAGATGGTGGCGCTCTTCAACGGTTCCGGTGGTCTATCGAGCATGCTCGTGGGGTGGGCTGCACTGTATGAGCCGGGCAACACGACCTTTATCCTGATCACGATTGCGCTTTCGATCCTTATCGGTGGGGTGACGTTCTCCGGATCGTTTATCGCCTACGCAAAGCTTGCCGAGGTGATGAGTGGCAAGGCAATCGTGTTCAACGCACAACGCTTGGTAAACGCGTTGATTCTGGTAGGGATAATCGTGTCCAGCGTCTTCCTGTGCATGGAGCCCTCGGTGACATCGCCGTGGCTGTTTGTGCTGATTGGCCTCAGCCTGCTGTTTGGTGTGATGGCTGTCATCCCGATTGGTGGGGCAGACATGCCGGTAGTCATCTCGTTGCTCAACAGCTACTCGGGGCTTGCTGCGTGTGCCGCCGGATTTGCGATCAACAACAACATCCTGATTGTTGCCGGTGCTCTGGTCGGCGCTTCAGGGATCATTCTGACGCAGATCATGTGCAAGGCGATGAACCGCTCGCTGGCGAACGTGTTGTTCTCAGGCTTCGGAGCCGTGAAGACGGCCAGCAAGGTTGAAGGTGAAGTTAAGCCGATCAACGCAGAAGACGCCTACCTGATTCTGGAATCCGCGTCGTCGGTGACGTTCGTTCCCGGTTATGGGATGGCGGTCGCACAGGCCCAGCACGTCGTTCGTGAGCTGGGTGAATTGCTCGAGAAAAATGGCGCAGAAGTGACCTACGCCATCCATCCGGTTGCAGGCCGAATGCCTGGACACATGAACGTCCTGCTGGCTGAAGCCAATGTGCCTTACGACCAGCTGGTGGAAATGGATGACATCAACCCACGCATGGCCAATGTCGATGTGGCGGTTGTCATCGGTGCCAACGACGTCGTCAATCCGGCGGCCCGCAATGATGAAAACAGCCCGATTTACGGGATGCCAATCATCAACGTGGATAATGCACGGACGGTGTTCGTGCTCAAACGTTCAATGGCGTCCGGTTTTTCCGGTGTCGACAACCCGCTGTTCTTCGGTGAAAACACCCGCATGCTGTTTGGTGATGCGAAACAATCGATCGCCGGTCTCGTCGCGCAGTTCAAGAGTTAGACCTTCACCTGCGCTGTGCAGCGGCCGGAATCTTCCGGCCGCGTCGTGATCCCTTCCTGCCTCTGATCTACATGGGTGGTTTCACACCAATGTATCGATAAGTCGTACTTTGTTTTGTTTCTCCGGCGGCGCTGCCCTGTTTGTAGGGCAGCTTGTCAGCGACACCGAGATTGATGCGCGTTTGCGCGGCCGGGATTCCGCTGCCAGGCAATTCGACGGTATAAATCAGAACGCTGGTCTCAACACCGTCGATTATCTCGGAGCCAGCCGTTTGACATCCCGTGACCTTGATTTTTCCGCTTTGCATGCTGGCGATGGTTTCACGCTCGACCTCATCCATGTTCATCGGCGCGACAATCCATTGGTCGTTGAGAAACATATAGAACTTGCCCTCTGCCTTGATCACTTCACTTCTGAAGTCGTCGATCTGCGAGACGGCGTGCCAGGCCGACTGTGCGACCTTGGCTTCGCTGGCCTCGATCAGCGGTGAGCAGGCTGCGTCCATTGCCAGTACGACGGGCGTGGACATCATGGTCATGGTGGTTATCGACAGACAGTGAATGGCTTTTCGCAAGTTGACGACTCCAGTCATCGTTGAGGCGCCCAGTATCGCAGAATCGAAAACTTGCGCGATTGCTCTTTGCCTCACGCGTTCATCGCAAACCATTCGCCTTGAACTCTCCTCGGCGTAAGATCCACCAAATTGTTCTCGAGATGAATGATGGAAGAAGTTCTGGTCGCCGGATTGTTGTTACTGGTCACGCACTTCGGGCTGTCGAGTACATCCATTCGCCCGATGATCGTCTCGGCTATCGGTGAGCAGGGCTTTCTTGGTCTCTACTCACTGGTCTCACTGGCGACGTTCGGGTTCCTCATCTACGAATATTCGGATGTCCCGCGTTATGAATATGCCTGGTTCCCCAACCCGGATCTCTACTGGATTCCGAAAGTGGTGATGCCTGTTGCGACAGTGTTTTTGCTGGGTGGATTTCTGGTTCCCAATCCGACACAAGTTGGACAGGAAAAGCTGCTTGCGCAAGGTGTGGATACACGAGGGTTGGTCAGGATCACGCGGCATCCGTTCCTGTGGTCCGTCATCCTGTGGTCGCTGAGCCACATTGCCGTCAACGGTGACTACGTGTCACTGACGTTTTTCGGCACGTTCCTGCTCTTGGGAGGCATAGGCACGTTGCTGCTGGATGCGAAGAAAGCCAGCAAACTCGGCGATCAATGGGTGCCGTTTGCCGCAGCGACATCCAATATTCCCTTTGTTGCCATCCTCACCGGCCGTAACAAGTTCGTTCCGTCAGAACTCTGGCTGCCGGTGCTCATTGGCCTCGCGGGATATGCTGCATTCTGGTTGCTGCACGAATGGATCACCGGCGTGCCGGTCGTCTGATCTGTGACTAG